>JABRVY010000456.1:0-5407 GCA_039961755.1 Acidobacteriota bacterium
AGGGGACAGGGGCGGGGGAGCGGCTGGCGCCGCTACCGGAAGCTGTCGTTCAGCGGGTGGTGCCCCGGGCGCTGGCGCAGTTCGGCGAGGTGCGCGAGCTGGAACTCGAGGTGCCCGTACCGGCGGCGTGGGTCGGCGGGCGGCGCATGACGCTGCAGCTCCGCCTCACTCTGGTGCCCGAGGAGGACGTCCATGTCGGCTGAGGTGGTCATCCCGGACAAGGACGAATTTCGCATTGGCGAGGTGTGCGACATCGCCGGGGTCAAGCCCTTCGTGCTGCGCTACTGGGAGACCGAGTTCCCCGACCTGCAGCCGGCCAAGGGTTCCGGTGGCCAGCGCACCTACAGCCGCGCCGATGTGGAGCTCATCCTGCGCATCAAGCACCTCCTGTACGAGGAGCGCTTCACCGTGGCCGGCGCCAAGAAGCGCCTGGCCGAGGAGGCCAGTCAGGGTGCGGTGCGAGCCGTCGCGGTGGCGCCACGACTTGACAGCACCGCCCGGGAGGAAGTAGAAAGACTTCGCCGCGCTCTCGCCGAGGTCAAGCGGGAGCTCGAAATCGTCATCGCGCTGTTGCGGTAATCGGCATCACTCGGTCGGGACGTGGCGCAGCCTGGTAGCGCACTTGAATGGGGTTCAAGGGGTCGCGAGTTCGAATCTCGCCGTCCCGACCACTCAAAATAAAGCCCTTACAAGCCAAACCACCCCCAAAAATCCACGAAGAAACCCCCAAAAACGGGGGTTAGTGTGCTATGAGCTCCGTGACAGTTCGTACAGCACGCTGCCCAGGTCGGTGACGGCGTCCGTGCCCGGGTCCGTGCCCGTGCCTGTGTCCCTGGGTGCGCGGGCCTCCGGCCCGCACCGAGAGAGCGTGCGCACAACGCCAGGTACCAGGTACCGCTATTCTTAGCGATTTCGAGATGGGCATGGCCGTGCCCGTGTCCGTGTCGGTGTCCGTGTCGGTGTCCGTGTCCGCGCCTGTGAACGTGGCCGTGTCGGTACCCGGGCAGGGGCGCGGGGTGCTGCGGCGGCGTCTCCGTGAGCTGCGGAAGCTATTCAGATCATGGGGGTTCCCGGCCCGCGGCCGGGGAGGGCCGCCTTTAGCCGTGGGCGGCGCTGGCGATCAGCGGGTGACCTTGCCCACCATTCGCAGGACGTCGTCCAGCGGGTTGCCGTCGCCGTCCAGGTCGAGCATGGCGGCCAGTCCCGAGGCGCCGCTGCCCCTGGCTGCGGCGCCGCCGCCGGCGCCGCTCAGGAGGCCGCCCAGCAGGCTGCCGAGCCCCCCGCCCCCGGCGGGTGCGGAAGCCCGTGGCGGCCCGCCCTGCTTTGCCATGACGCCGGCCACCAGCATGGCGAGCATGGGCAACATTTTCTTCAGCAACGCCGGGTCGAGGCCGGTCTGGGAGGAGGCCCGCTGGGCCACGGCGCGGCTGACGTCCTTGGAGCCGAAGATCTGGCCGAGGACGTTGTTGCCGAGGGAGACGTCGGTGGGGCGCGGGGCGAGGACGTTGTCCAGCAGGCTGCCGCCGCCCAGCTGGCCGAGCAGGCCGCCCAGGCCCTGGAGCCCGGTGGGGCTCTGGGTGGCCTGCTTCTTGAACCCCCCGAGCAGGGCCGGCAGAAGTGCCGCGGCGCCGCTGGACACCTGGGCCTCATTGATCCCCAGTTCCCTCGCCATCGCCGCCAGGCCGCCGGTCTCGGCCAGTATGTCGTTCACGTTCATGGGTATCCTCCTCTTCTGCCAGTGCCGTGCAGTAGCAGGTGTACGGCGGCACCCCGGCGCCTGGCCTTTACCGTGGGTGAACAGCGGGTCGCAGCGTCTGCCTCGAAGCCTGCGGTGTTCAACTCCCCCTGGGGCCGACTCGATCATGATAGCCTGGCAACCGGCGGCGAGCCGTCGGGAGCGAGTCATGAGCGCCATCGTTGTCGATCACCATCCGACCCCCGAGCTCCTCCAGCGCCTGGGTGTGCAGCGCTGGCCCATCTGGACCAAGGAAGTGTCCACCTTCCCCTGGACCTACGACGAGCAGGAGACGTGTTACATCCTGGCCGGTCGAGTCACGGTCACCCCCGACGGTGGGGAGCCGGTGAGGATCGGCGCCGGCGACTTGGTGACCTTTCCCGCCGGGATGTCCTGCACCTGGGAGGTGACCGAGCCCATCCGCAAGCACTACCATTTCGGTCCGTTGCCCTGAGACAGAGGGAACGAAGGCCGAGCGCATGGAGGGCGCAACGGGGGGACTGCTGACGGCGGCGGCGGGCTTGGCTGTGGGCGCAGAAGCACCCGGCGCCGACCTCGCCCACGTGGTGTTTCTGCAAACCACGCTGGTGCTGGTGCTGGCGGCCCTGCTCGGGTTCGTCGGCGGCAAGCTCCGGCAACCGCTCATCGTGTCGTTCATTGCCGTGGGCATCCTCGCCGGTCCCGACGTCCTGAACCTGATTCGCGACCCGCTCTCCCTGAAGCTGCTGGCCGAGATTGGCATCGCCGTGCTGCTGTTCATCGTCGGCCTGAAGCTGGACCTCACCATGATCCGCACCATGGGCCGGGTGGCCCTGGCCACCGGGCTGGGGCAGGTGCTGTTCACCTCCCTGGGCGGGTTCGTCATCGCGCGCCTGCTCGGGATGGGGGTGGTTGCCGCCATCTATGTTGCAGTGGCGCTGACGTTTTCCAGCACCATCATCATCGTCAAGCTGCTCTCCGACAAGCGCGAGGTGGACTCCCTGCACGGGCGCATCGCCATCGGCTTTTTGATCGTGCAGGACCTGGTGGTGGTGCTGGCCATGATCGCCCTGGCGGCCTTTGGCCGGGGCGGGGACGAGGTGCCCCTGGGCCGCGAGCTCGCCCGGGTGCTGGCCGCCGGGGCAGCGTTCCTGGTGGGGGTGCTGGTGCTCATGCGCCGGGCCCTGCCGTGGCTGCTGCAGCAGCTGGCCCGCATCCCCGAACTCCTGGTGCTGTTTGCCGTGGCCTGGGCGGTGGGGCTCGCCGCCTTCGGGGAGTGGCTGGGCTTTTCCAAGGAGGTGGGGGCGTTTCTGGCAGGGGTCTCGATTGCCTCCACCCCCTTCCGGGATGCCATCGGCGCCCGCCTGGTGAGTCTGCGCGATTTTCTCCTCCTCTTCTTCTTCATTCACCTGGGGGCGGGGCTGGATCTCGACCTGCTGGGGGGAGAGGTGCTGCCGGCGGCGACTTTTTCAGCCTTCGTGCTGATCGGCAACCCCCTGATCGTCATGGTCATCATGGGGGTGATGGGGTACCGCAAGCGCACCGGCTTCCTGGCCGGCCTGACGGTGGCGCAGATTTCCGAGTTCTCCCTCATCCTCATGGGGCTGGGGGCCGCCTTCGGCCACGTGGACCAGGCGACCGTGGGCCTGGTGACGCTGGTGGGCCTGATCACCATCGGGCTGTCCACCTACATGATCCTCTACTCGGGGCCGCTGTACCGGTTGCTGGCGCCGGCGCTGGGGATCTTCGAGCGCAAGGTCCCGTACAGGGAGGAGACCCCGGAGGAGCAGGAAACCTTGCAGCTGCGCCGGGTGGATGTGCTCATCTTCGGGCTCGGCACCTACGGCAGCAGCATCGTGCGGCGCCTGCGCCGGCGGGGGCAGCAGGTGGTGGGGGTGGACTTCGATCCGCAGGTGCTGCGCTACTGGCGGGAGCAGGGGGTGCCGGTGCTGTACGGCGACATGGAGGACCCGGACCTGTTGGAGCACCTCCCCATCCGCCACACCCGCTGGGTGCTCTCCGCCGTGCCCGACCGCAACGCCACCACCTCCCTGGTGAGCCTGCTACGGGCTGCCCACTTTTCGGGCAAGCTGGCCCTCACTGCGCGCTCCGAGGCGGAGGCCGAGCACTACCGCGCCCTGGGCGCCGATCTGGTGCTGCGGCCCTTTGCCGACGCCGCCGAGCAGGCGGTGGACGCCCTGAACGCCGCCATGCACCTGCTGCCCCCGGATAGCCACTGGCCCACCTCCCTGCGGGAGGTGCGGCTGGAGCCGGGCTCGGTGTGGGCCGGCAAGTCCCTGGGGGAAATCCCCCTGCGCCAGGAAACGGGGGCCTCGGTGCTGGCGGTGAGCCGGGCCGGGACGACGTTTTTTGACCCCGCCGCCGGTTTCGTGCTCTACCCCGGCGACCGGTTGGTGCTGCTGGGGGAACTGGAGAGCCTGGAGGCCGCCGCCGAGTTCATCACCCGCCGGGAGGTGGGGGCGCCCGACCCGGAGGAGCGCTTCACCATGGCCACCGTGGACATCCCCGAGCGCTGCAACCTGGCCGGGCGCACGCTGGGGGAGCTGCGCTTCCGGCAGGACTTCGGGGTCAGCGTCATCGGCATCCAGCGGGGGGAGGCCCGCCTCCAGGCCCCCAACGCCGGTACCCGGCTGGAGGCCGGCGACCGCCTCATCGTGGTGGGGCGCCCCCACGCCCTGGACGAGCTGCACGCCGCCATCCTCTCCGCGTGCTCCCTCGGCTGAGGGCAGACTGGACGGCGGCGGACTCCTGTATTACGATTGTTGCAGGAGTCATACGGAGGGGTGGTGGGCGAGGTCACGCGGTTGAGCTTTTCCCTGGAGCAGCCGCTTCTCGATCGCCTGGAGGCGCTGCGGCGGGAAGCCGGCTACGCCAACCGCTCCGAGTTCCTGCGGGACCTGATCCGCGCCCGCCTGGTGGATCGCGCCTGGGAGCTCAACCAGGAGGCGGTGGGGACCATCACCCTGGTGTACGACCACCACGCCCGCGGCCTCAACGCCCGCCTCACCGCCCTGCAGCACGACCACCACCACGTCATCCTGGCCACCACCCACGTGCACCTGGACCACCACCACTGCGTGGAGGTGATTCTCCTCCGCGGCCGCGCCGCCCACATCCGCGCCATCGCCGACGGCCTTCGGCGCCACAAGGGGGTGCTGCACGGCGAGCTGTCCATGAGCTCCACGGGGAAGGAGCTGGGGTAGAAGATGCGGCGCGAGGCCCCCGAGTTGCTGCGGCACTAGGTATTACGCCATTTTTGGTTTTCATACCAACGCGAAACCGGCCGCGGTGGCGCCGGCCATCCCGGGGCTGAAAATGAGGAGGGGGTTGACGATGGGGAGAAAGTGGCAGGAAGAGCCGAGGCGGAAGCCGTTCTGGATGCCCCTGGGTACTGCGCTCCTGGGGTGTGGTTTCCTGGTCGGGGCGGTGAGGGCCGCCGAACCTCCGGCGACCGAGGGCCAGCCGCAGGCCGTCGAGAAAGAGGAAGGCCCACCCGCCGCCCGCTTCGCCGAGGAGGTGCGGGTGGTGGCCCCGCCCATCGTGGAGGGGGATCGGGTGACGCCCTTCGCCACGGTGGTCACCACCGTCACCGCCCGGCAGGTGGAGGAACTGGGGGCGGGGGACCTGGCGGCGGCCCTGCGGCGGGTGCCGGGGGTGACGATCTCCCGCTAC
>JABRVY010000457.1:0-7853 GCA_039961755.1 Acidobacteriota bacterium
GCGGTGATCTTCGGACTGGGCTTTGCCACCGTCATCACCCTGGTGGTGGTGCCGGTGCTCTACGACTTCGTCCTGCAGGCGCGGGAACGCCGCGCCCGCCGGGCGGCTGTCCCGTCCTGAGCCCGGGGTTGCGTCCCGACGACGGGCGCGCTATTCTTCTTTCGGTGTGGGCCGCTAGCTCAATTGGTAGAGCAAGGGACTCTTAATCCCTAGGTTGTAGGTTCGAGTCCTACGCGGCTCACCAACTTCCCCTCCCGCCCGCGAAAGTGGCGGAACCGGTAGACGCGCGAGACTTAGGATCTCGTGGCTTCGGCCGTGGGGGTTCGAGTCCCCCCTTTCGCACCAGTCACTTGCGAAAACCATGGAGAGGGCGGAATTCGCCATCCACCTCATATCCAGGTGCAGGCCACAACTCCGGCCAGGGCTGGGGTGCGCCCCGGGGGCTACTCCTCCTCGAAGGCGTGGTTGGCGAACCGGAGAGCGCGGCAGTTCTCGCTCACGGTGCGGATGAGCTGCTCGCCGGCGGGGCCGGCCAGGGAGGCGTCGATTTCCAGGGTGACCGTGACGCGGCTGCCCACCTGCCCTGCCAGATGGGCCACCACCTCGTCGGCGATGCGGGCGGCGTCGCGGCCCAGGCGGGTGGGATCGAGCTCGACGGTGCCGAAAAAGCGCCGCAGCGCCCGGGGTGCCGGCGCCGGTGGCAGCGGCGCTGGCCCCGGCTGGTCGGGCGATGTCCCGCTATCGGGTTGCTCCCCACCGCCGGGGCTGGTGGGTGACGGCGGGGCCACCTCGGCCGCCAGCTGCCGCGCCGCCACCTCCGGCCTGACCACCAGATCCGGGCCGTCCGCCGTGACGGTGACCAGCTGGCGAGCGCGCAGGCCGCGGTAGCGACCGGCGGTCTCGTCGTACCCTTCGGCCAGGGCGAAGCTGTCGGTCTCCCAGGTGAGCAGCGCCACCCCGTCGCTGATGGCGCGCAGCAGCACCTCCGGGCTCGTCAGGCGAGGCAGGTACAGGTAGCGGGCGAAGTCGTCCACCAGCTGGCGCACCGCCACGTGGTCACCGCGCCACAGCGGCACCTCGTCCAGGAGCTTGCGCAGGATGGTCGAGCCCAGCGCCCCCACCAGCAGCTCCTCGCTTTTGAGCTTGCGGCTGGCTCGCACCGCCAGAGCCTCGGTGCCGGCCAGGCGCACCGCCTGCCAGGTGATGTCCGCCTGGGGGGTCCGCTGCTCCGGCACCAGCAGCCACTGGTAGGTTTCCGGAAGCTGGGCGATCACCGTGCCGTCCGCCGCCTGGCGCTGGGCTTCCGCCTGGTGCACCTGGTGGGGGTCGAGGTTGAGGGCCTCCTTCTGGGTGAGGATGCGCTGCCAGGCCAGATACCGGCGCAGCGCCTCGTCGAGGTCCTGCAGCCGCACCCGGTCGGGGGCGAGGAAGACCAGGGTGTTGCGGTACAGGCGGGGGCTGCTGCCGCGGGAGGAGAGGATCGCCCGGGCCGCCTGCTCGGCTGCATTTCCCGGCTCCCGGCTGTACGCCTCGGCCAGCACCACCAGCCGGGCCACCAGATCCTCCGGCACGTCGGCGCCGGAGCGGGGCAGGAGGTGGATGCGGGCGAAACCGCCCCTGTTGCCCAGGTCGGTGCGCAGGCGCGCCTCCAGCTCGGCCGCCACCGCGTCGGGGTCGCGGGCGAGCTGCTCGGCCTCCTCCTCGGCCAGGCGGGTGACGGTGGGCTGGGTGGCGTACCAGAAGCGGGCACCGTCCTGGTAGAGGTAGGTGGCGCCGGCTGCCAGGCGGCGCAGGGCGTCCCCGAACACCGCCGGCGATTCCCCCGGCATGACGCACCCCAGCTTGATGCGGCGGTCCTCCAGGCCGCGGTGGGCGGCCGCCGTGGTGGGCGCCGACCCCAGGTACACGGTGCGCGCCACCCGGCGGGTGGCGTGGAGCTTGCCCAGGTTTGTGATCTCGGCGTCGATCCTGGCGGGCAGCGAGTCGGGCCCGTCCACGTCCCGGCCCAGGATGGGCAGCCAGTTGTCGGAGAGGTAGCGGGTCAGCTCGAACTGTACCCGGGGGTCGTCGATGGGGATGGTGGAGGGGAGGATCAAGGGGTTGCGGTCGCCCTTCTCCCACAGGCTGTGGACCACCGCCGCCATCAGGCGCAGCACTCCCCGGGTGCGCTGGAACTTCACCAGGGTGGACCAGTCGGTGTACAGGCGGTCAAAGATCTCCGGGTGAATCGGGTAGGCGGCCTGGATACGCCGTTCGTACTCGCCGCTGCGACACTCCGGCGGGAACTCGGCGGCCTGGGCGCGGTAGAGATCGGCAAAGGCGCGGGCCGTGACGTCCCGCTGCTTGTAGGCCTCGGGCCCGGGCAGGGGCTCGAACAACCGGCGGCGGACGATCTCGAACCCCTCCTCGGCGCTGGCCGGGCGCCAGGAGGATTCGACCCGCCCCACCACGTTGCGCAGCCGGTCCAGCGCCTCGCGCCCCCGCAGCCCTCCCACCTCCACGTCGTCCGCCTGGCTGTGCGGCGACGGCGAGCTGTCCGAGGCGGGGAGGGACACCACCAGCAGGCAGTTGCCGGCCAGCTTGGCCGACTCGCTGAGCGCCTGGGCGAAGGTGAACTGGGTCTCGAAGCTGCCCCCCGGCAACTCGCTGGCGTCGTGGAGCTGGCGCGCATAGGCCACCCACTCGTCGATGAGCACCAGGCACGGCCCGTACTCCTTGAACAGCACCCGCAGCGCATCCCCCGGGCTGGTGGCGCACCGGTCATCATCGGCGATGCGGGCGAAGGCCTCCCGCCCCCCCAGCTGCCAGGCCAGCTCCCCCCACAGGGTGCGCACCACGGTGCCGTCGGATTTGACACTCGGGCTGCCGGCGGAGATGCGGTTGCCCACCAGCACCACCCGGGTGACGCGGGGCACGGCGGTCACCCCCGCCGCGGCCAGCAGCTCCTCGACCCCGGGCAACTCGGTGGGGGGTACCCCGGAAAACAGGTGGAAGAGGGCCAGCATGGAATGGGTCTTGCCGCCGCCGAAGTTGGTCTGCAGCTGCACCACCGGGTCACCGCCCTCACCGCGAAGACGCTGCACGGCACCGATCAGCAGGCGCTTCAGGCTGGCCGTCAGGAAGGTGCGGCGGAAGAACTCCCGGGGGTCCCGGTACTCCTCCGAGCCCTCGCCGAGAAACACCTGCCACAGGTCGGCAGCAAACTCGGCCTGCTGGTAGCGGCCGCTGGCCACGTCCTGGTGGGGCGAGACCACCTCCCGCCAGGGCTTCAACGCCGCCGCCGCCGCCGACTCGATGAGGGAGCCCCCCGCCTTGCGCTTTTCCCCCCGCACCTGTTCGTCGAAGATCAGGCGACGCAGCTCCATCTTCATGCGCGTCACCTCCTCGGCCTGGGGGGCGCCGACGGCGGTCAGCAGCCGGGCGATGGAGTCCAGGGCGCGGTCGGCGTCGTCGCTGGAAAACGGCTCCTGGTGCGCCCAACGGTTGCGCCAGTCTCGGATCTCCGACACCAGGCTGCGCTCGGCAAAGCCCAGGGTGAGGCGGAACACCTGGTTCCAGGTTTCCCACATGAGCTTGAGCTGGGCGGCGGCGTCCCACTGGGGGATGGGCCGGTTGGCCAGCAGGGGGTCCTCGGCGAAGGAGCGCACGTCGTCGGCGGTGAGGGCGCCCTCCTTCACCCGCGCCAGCACCTCCCGCTCCACGAACGGTCCCAGCCCCTGCCGGAGCAGCTCCAGCGCCTTGCCCACACGCTCCTGATTGGTCAGGGCCATCACTACACCCCCGAGGAGTCTTCCATTCGCTGACACAGGCGATCCAGCCCTCCCAGGAGGGCCTGGAAACTGCGGGAGCGATTCTCCCGCGACAGCAGCCGCGCCATGCGCCGGGCGCCGGACACCTGTTGGAACTCCGGCACCAGCTCCGCCAGCGCTGCCGACGGCTGGGGAACGCTGTCCGGGTCGCGGAAGCGCGCCTTCTCCGCGATCTGGCGCAGCTTTTCGCGCCCGAAAGCGGCAGCCAGAGCCGCGGGGGCGCCCCAATACCAGGCCTCCAGCTCCTGACAGGCGATGCGCACCAA
This sequence comes from Acidobacteriota bacterium, assembly GCA_039961755.1. Lineage (GTDB taxonomy): Bacteria > Acidobacteriota > Thermoanaerobaculia > Thermoanaerobaculales > Thermoanaerobaculaceae > CALEVZ01. The sequence continues at coordinate 4,076 of JABRVY010000457.1, forward strand.
CACGTCGTCACGGCCTCCCGACTTGCACAGGTCGATCAGCCGCTTCTTCAGCTCCCGGCAATCCGCCCTGCCGTTGTCGCGAATGACGCAAAACTGCACCCCGGGCTCCCGCCAGGCCCGCAGTTTGCGCGGAATGCTCTTCTCCAGGTCCTGCTTGCCTTCATGGGTCACGCACAGGAAGGAGAGGTGCGGGAACAGTCGCGGCAGCAGGCCCTCCAGAAGCACCTTCATGGAGTACTCCTCCAGCAGGAACACCACCCGGCTCATCGCGGGCCGGCTCCTTCGAAGAGCCCCTGCTTCCAGAGGGTGCCGGGGAGGTCGCCCGCGGCGACCAGATCACGCAGGAGCTGGCAGTCTTGGGCCCGGCGCACGTGGGTGAAGCCCTTCTCCTTGACCAGCCAGTAAATCTCCTCCAGCCGGGCGCCGCTGAGAAACTCCGGGGAGTGCGTGGAGATGAAGACCTGCCCGCCGCGCCGGGCGTAGTCGCGAAACTCCTCCACCAGCTCATGCAGCAGCTCCGGGTAGAGCTGGTTTTCTGGTTCTTCGATGGCCAGCAGCGGGTGCGGCTTCGGGTCATACAGCAGCACGAGGTAGGCGAACATCTTGATGGTGCCGTCGGAAACGTAGCGGGCAACGAAGGGGTCCTTGAAGCTACCGTCCTGGAAGCGCAGCACCAGTCGTCCGTCCTCGGTGGGGCGGGCCTCCACCTTGACGATGCCCGGCACCCGTTCAGCCATCACCCGCAGCACCTCCTCGAAGCGAGCCCGGTGGTGCTCGTAGAGGTAGTGGGCCACCTGGGCCACGTTGTCACCGCGGGTGGACAGGTGTTCGGCATAGCCCGCCTCGGCGCTGGGGCGGGCGTCGCCGATGTGGAAGTCGGAGACGTGCCAGTTTTCGATCAGGTTGCGGAACTCGGCCACGACGCGGAACTCCTTGAACTGGCCAAGGCCCTTGATGGCCAGCACGCTGGGGTCGTCCAGGATGTACTCCCGCCGCTCCTCCACCGCGCCCTCCTGCCCGTACGCCGCCTCGTTGGTGATGGCTGTCCCGCGGCCCCGGGAGAAGTCGATGAAATGCCAGGGTTTACCGAACTGACCGCGACGGAACTTGAGGATCTCGCGCTCGACGACGGGCCGGCCATGATCGTTGGCGATGTCGAGCTGGTAGGTGGCGAGACGCCCGCCGGTCTCGCGGAACTTGACGGTGATCCCGATCGGTCCCTTTTCCCCCCGGCTGACCAGTTCCTGAAAGCCTCCCCGGCGCGCCACCGCCTGCGCCACGTTCTGGGTGAGGGACTCCTTGAGGAAGCTGAAGGCGTCGAACAGCGTGCTCTTGCCCGAGCCGTTGGCCCCCACCACCACCGTCATCGGCGGCAACCCGGCAAGCTCCGCCCGCCGGAAGAGGCGATAGTTGCGCAGCTCGATGGCCTCGATGGGCATGGCCTACCCCTCCTCGTCGGCAAACAGCGCCGCCTGCCTGGGACCGGCCGACCCGCCGGCGCGGGCCAGGCGGGCGATTTCCGGCCAGCTCTGGACCAGTCCATTGTAGGCGAGGGCCTCGGCGGCGCGCCGCTTGCGCTCGCAGATGGCATAGAGCCTATAGGCCAGCTCCCGGGCCACCTCGGCGCGGGCCCCCAGCCGGGCCGCCAGGGCGGCGGCGGCCTCCTCCCCCCCGGTGTCCAGGGCGCGAATCAGGTGATGGACGATCTCCCAGGCGGTGAGGCGGGGGTCGGTGGCGGGGTCCCAGTCCGCCGGCAACTCCGCGGGCTGGAGCAGCCGCACCCGGCCGCGCCGGGAGGTGAGGATGCCCGCCTCGACCATGCCGGCCACGCTGGTGTTCTTGGCCTTGGAGAGGGTCTCGGCGAGGCCGAACTCCCCCTCGGCAAAGCCCACCTGCTCGAACCAGGCCAGCGCCCACCGCGTGTCGGCGTCGAAATCCCCCTCCTGGCTCGCCAGCACCTCGTCCAGCACCTGGTTGATGAGGGCCAGCGCCTCCCGCACCGCCAGCGGCCGCCCCCGGGCGTCCAGCACCCGGGCGTAGCGGGTGAACACCGCCATCCCCGGGCCGATGGCCGCCTGCGCCAGGTCCACCGGGGCGATGCCGGGCCGCCCCGACCGCGGAGCGGCCGCCTCCGCCCCCGGCGGGCCGGAGGCCCGCGCACCCAGGGGCTCCCCCTCCAGGCCCTGGAGGAGGCGCACGGCGGTGGGCAGCTCGGCTTGCAGTGCGTTGAGAAACTCCCGCCGGGTGGCGGTGGGGGCGTCGGCGGGGCGACGGCGGCAGGCCAGCACGATGCTGGAGGCCAGGGCGTTGGTGTCGCGGCCGATCATGCGGTTGCCGAGCTCCGTGCGCATCGGCCAGGTGCCGGTGACGGCGAAGCCGGCGCGCAGCACTGCCGCGAGGAAGGTCTCCCAGCCGGTGGAAGCAGCGGTTGCCGGGATAGCTGTTAGCGGATAGGACTTAGGACTTAGGTCAGCAGCGTCGTCGCCAGGGTCGGGGTCCTGGGTGCTGGCGGCGGCTTCCTGCTGCTTGAAGGCGTAGTAGATGGTGACGGGGAAGGCCGGGTGGGCCTGCGCGGCGATGCGGCCCAGCGCCCGCGTCATGCCCTCGAGGAAGAACGCTTCGGCCTTTTCCTTGCCGCCGTGGCGGTAGGGGGTGGCCACCAGCTCCCCCTCCTTGGGCACCGCCACGGTGGCAAAGAGATCGGGAAACACCCCCTTCAAGGACCGCCGCAGCCACACGTAAAAAAAGTCTGACAGGTCGGCATACCCAACGTTGTCGTAGTACGGCGGATCAGACGAGATTACTCTGTCAGCGCTGATCGTTTGCGTCTGTGCATCGTCATGCTCCGCGAGACCCGGGTCGCGAGACGAAAGCACTTCAAGAGCTTTTACCATGTTTGTTAGGCTTACCATATAGTCGCCAGCTGCCGCGCCGAAGACATTGTTTTCGGCGAAATCCCACACCATTGGGATCGCTTGTCTTCCGAATAGATTGCGAACCTGCGTTTTCGTAAGCTCCCAACGGCAGAGCGCGTTACAGATGTCCGCAAGCCTGCTCAGGGCAATCGCCAAATACACCCCCACCGCCTCGGCGTAGGCCTGGGGGCCGATGCCGCCCTCGCGCAGGGGAAGGTCGTCCCCCTGGGTGCGCGGGCCTCCGGCCCGCATCTCCCCCTCCCCCGTTGGCTCCGCTCGCCCTCCCCAGGCACTGCTCCAGCGCCATCCCTCCGGGGTCGCGCACAGGCCGGCGGCCACGGGGTTGTTGCGGATGTACTGCCGCACCGCCTGGAGGTGCCCGGGATCGCGGATGAGCCGGTCATGGTACTCGGCCATCCAGAACTCGCCGCTGCGCCCGAGCATCCGATTGGCCTCGCGGGCGGTGAAGGTCTTCCAGGAGCGCACCACCTCGGCGAGGGGAAAGGCGGCGGAGGTTTCGATGAGGACGTGCACGTGGTTGGGCATCACGCACCACTCCAGCAGTCGGTACCGCTCGCCGTCGAAGTGGAGGAGCGCGTCCTCCACGATGGCGGCAATGCGGGCATCCGCCAGCCAGCAGGCACCGTGGCCGGCATCCTCGTAGCGGGCGATGCGTCCCCGCAGCCGGGCGCGCCGCGGGTCGTTGGCGGGGGTGTCGGGGGTGATGGCCAGTTCGCTGCGCCAGGCCTGGAGCAGCTGCGCGGGGACGCTGTCGTGCAGGCGAAAGGTGATGGCCTGGATGAGGCCGGGGAGGTCGAAGTGGGGGTGGTAGCCGCGGGAGTACCAGCCGCGGGGGGATAGGG
>JABRVY010000458.1:0-1019 GCA_039961755.1 Acidobacteriota bacterium
ACCTGCAGTAGAGTACTTACCAGTACTTCTCGGTGTGGATGTGGCCGGGGGAGGAGCGGGTGTGCTGGCGGTACCCCTCGCTCTCCAGGAGGGCGGTCATCACCTCCACCATCTCCGGGTTGCCGCAGAGCAGGATGTGGGTATGGTCGGGGTGGGGGGGAAACCCCCACTGCCTGGCCACCTCGCCGCCTCGCCAGGCGTCCTGCACCCGCCCCGCAAAGCCCGGCCAGGGCGACACCTCCTCGTCGGGGCGGGAGACCACGGGGATGTAGGCCAGGTGGGGGAAGGTGCGCTGCATGGCGGTGAGCTCGTCGCGGTAGCCGAGGTCCCAGGAGTGGCGGGCACCGTGGATGACGGCCACCCGCCGCGTGGACTCCTCCAGCAGGCGGCTGCGCAGCATGCTCACGTAGGGGGCGAGGCCCGTGCCGGTGGCCACGAGCACCAGGTTGGCATCCGCCGGCACCTGGTCCAGGGTGAAGAGCCCGCTCACCTTGGGGGACAGCCACAGGCGGTCGCCCTCCCGCAGGGCAAACAGGCGCGGCGACAGGCCGCCCGAGCGCACCAGCGCCACGTACAGCTCCAGGTACTCCTTCTGGCGGGAGGAGGAAGCGATGGAGTAAGAGCGCCGGAGCAACTTGTCGGGGGCCGGCGGCTGCTCCTCGCCGTTGGCCTCCGGGCAGCGCGGCGCCGAGCCCGGCAGGCCGATGACGGCGAACTGCCCCGGCTTGAAGTCGGGCAGCTCCCACCCATCGGGGGCCACCTGCAGGATCATCAGTCCAGGCGCCACCCGCTCGATCCTGGTCACCACCGCGTTGAGATCCACCCCCATGGACACCCTCCGTCCCGAGGAGAGAACCCTTTCGACCCTCGACCTACTCCCGCCGCTGGACGGCGAAGAGCGAGCGCCCGCTCTTCACCGCCCAGGCGGTGGGGAAGGCGCTGTGCAGCACCAGCTCCCCACCGGCGTCCGGCCGCAGCGTCCCCGTACCCAGGGTCAGACCCCCGTACCGGGCGAGCAC
>JABRVY010000459.1:0-1601 GCA_039961755.1 Acidobacteriota bacterium
TCTCCCCCCCCACCCCGGAGGGCGTCCCCAGGGCCAGCAGGGAGAGGATGTCCATCTCGGTGAGGGGGGGGTTGGAGGAGAAGCTGGAGGCCAGATGATCCAGCGTCCCCTGCAAGGAGACGCTGATGTCGATGGACTCCACGGTGGTGCGGGCGTGCACATCGAGGAAGGGATCGATGCGCTCGGGGTTGGAGAAGCTCACCGTCCCCCGCTCCAGCTCGTAGCGGTTGACGCCCAGAGTCAGCTCCCCGCCGGGCAGCACCTCGACCCGCCCCAGCACCCCCGGCTGCGCCGAGGTTCCCACCACCCGCAGATCGCCGCGCAGGGCCAGGCGGGCGAGCGCCGTCTCCACCTCCAGAGTTCCCGGGATCCGCACCCCGACGTTGAGCCGCACCGCCCCCTCGCTGGTGGGTGCCGCCCGCACCGGACTCAGGAACTGTTCCAGCACCAGGCGCTGCAGATCCAGATCCCGCCGGTACACCGTCGGCTGTACCTCCAGCTCGCCAGTGGCGAAGAGCTCCTCCACCGGGCCGACGAGCCGCAGTTCGCCGCGCAGGTTGGGGGCGAGAGCGGTGGCGAGGGCGAAGCGGACGTCGCTGAGCTCGAGGGCCAGATCCAGCTCCACCCTGGGGTCGAGGGCGATCCGGCCGCGCGCCCCCCCCTGGCCGCCGCTGTAGGCGAAGAGCACGTCATGGAGGCGCAGTGCCTCCGGCACGAATTCGATGACGCCGTTGATCCGCGTCAGGGGGGCGGACAGCCCGGGCACTCGCAGCGACCCGTCGAACACCCGCGCCACCCCTTCGAAGGAGGGGTGGCGGTCGGTGCCCAGGATTGCGCCCAGCAGCTCGACACGGCCCGACGGCCGGGCTTCGGGCCACAGCACCCCCACCAGCGCCGCCGGCAGTTCTCCGGCGACGTTACCGTGCAACACGCCGTTCTCCCGCCTCCCGCCGCGCACGAACAGACGCGCCGTCGCGCCCTCGAACAGCACCCCCGGGACGTTGATCTCGCCGCCCACCACGGTAAAGGGGGCGGGTTCCGAGAGGCCGGCTGACTCCCCTTCCACCACCACGTCGAACCGGGTGAGGGTCCCATCCAGCCGGGGCGGCTGCCGCGGAGCCAGGGTGATGCGCCCGCGCCCCTCGACACGCCCCTCCACCGGCACATCCTCCTCCGCCAGGTCGACCATCAGTTGCCGCAGCGACTGCACCCCGAAGGAAAATTCGCCCGAAAACCCCTGCCGGGCGCGGGACAGGTGCGCCCCCAGCGACCACAACTCCGGCCGGGCCAGGGCGATGTTGAGGCGCTGCGGGTCGAGCTCCACGAACCCGGCAGCGCCGTCTCGACTGGTCACCTCCAGTCGCCCCACCGGCTGGTCGAAGGGAAACTCCCCGCGCAGCTCGCAGTCCAGCGCCCCGCCGGCCAGTCGCGCCAGGGGCGGCGAAACCGCCTCCAGGCCGAGACTCCTGAGAGACGCCTCCAGCCTGGCGCGACGGCCGGGGATATCGATGCGGGTCGAGGCGCGCAGCCCGCCCACCTCGAAATCGGCCACCGTCACCACCCCCTGGCGCACCGTCACCGCGGCGCGCCCGTCCCCGAGC
>JABRVY010000460.1:0-1348 GCA_039961755.1 Acidobacteriota bacterium
GTGCAGGCGGGGGCGGGGGTGGTGTTCGACTCGGAGCCGGCCGCGGAGCTGGCCGAGTGCGCCTCCAAGGCGCGCGCCGTGTGCCTGGCGGCGAAGCTGGCGGAGGGGATGTCGCCGTGATCCTGATGATCGACAACTACGACTCGTTCACCTTCAACCTGGTGCAGGCGCTGCGCGCCCTGGCCGGGGAGGAGGAGGTGGAGGTGGTGCGCAACGACGCCGCCTCGGCCGCGGAGTTGCTGGCCCGGCGGCCGCGGGCCATCGTGCTCTCCCCCGGGCCCGGCACCCCGGAGCGGGCGGGGGTGTGCGTGGAGCTGATCCGCGCCGCCGCCGGGGTGCCGCTTCTGGGGGTGTGCCTGGGGCACCAGGCCCTCACCGTGGCCTGCGGCGGGGAGGTGGTGCGGGCTCCGGAGCCCCGCCACGGCAAGGTGTCGGCCATCCACCACGACGGCGGGGATCTGTTCGCGGGGCTGCCCGACCCCTTCCCGGCCACCCGCTACCACTCCCTGCTGGCGCGGCGGGAGAGTCTGCCCGAGGAGCTTGAGGTGAGCGCCTGGACCGCCGACGGGTTGATCATGGGGCTGCGCCGGCGGGGGCAGCCCCACTGGGGGGTGCAGTTCCACCCCGAGTCGTACCTGACCCCCGAGGGCCCGGCGCTGTTGGCCAACTTCCTGCGGCGGGCCGGGGTGGAGTGCGAGGTGCCGAGGTGAGAGAAATCCTGGAGGCCCTGCTCCAGGGCCGCAATCTGGACGGCGAGACCAGCGAGCGCTGCCTGGAGGCGCTGATGGGCGGGGAGTGGAGCGAGGCAGCCCAGGCGGCGTTCCTGGTCGCCCTGCGCGCCAAGGGGGAGAGCCCCACCGAGGTGGCGGCGGCGGCGCGGGTGCTGCGCCGCCACGCCCTGGCGGTGGAGACCGCCCGGGCGCCGCTGGTGGATACCTGCGGCACCGGCGGGGACGGCGCCCATACCCTGAACATCTCCACCGCCGCCGCCCTCACCGCGGCGGCCTGCGGGGCGGCGGTGGCCAAGCACGGCAACCGCTCGGTGTCCTCCCGCTGCGGCTCGGCGGACGTGCTGGAGGCGCTGGGGGTGCCGCTGGAGCTGCCCCCCGAGGCCCTCGGGCGACTGCTCGACGAGTGCGGCTTCGCCTTCCTCTTTGCCCCCCGCCTGCACCCGGCCATGCGGGCGGTGATGCCGGTGCGCCGGGAGCTGGGCATCCGCACCGTGTTCAACCTGCTGGGTCCGCTGGCCAACCCGGCGGGGGTGCGGCGGCAGGTGGTGGGGGTGTACGCCGCCGGCGTCCAGGGGCTGCTGGCGGGGGCGCTGGCGGAGCTGGGGGCGGAGCACGCC
>JABRVY010000461.1:0-3796 GCA_039961755.1 Acidobacteriota bacterium
GGGCGGCCCGCCTCACCCCGACCCTGACCGTCGGCCCCGGCCAGCCCCTTGCGGTGATCGCCGGGCCGTGCGTGATCGAATCGCCGGAGCACGTAGTAGAGGTGGCGCTCGCCCTGCGAGAGGAAGCGAAGAACTGGGGCGTTCCGCTGGTCTTCAAGGCCTCCTTCGACAAGGCCAACCGCTCCTCGCTGGAGTCCTACCGGGGGCCGGGGCTGCGCCAGGGCCTGGCCGCCCTGGCCGCCGTCAAGGCCGCCACCGGCCTGCCCATCCTCACCGACGTGCACGAGCCGGCCCAGGCCGAGGTCGCCGCCGAAGTCGTGGATGTCCTTCAGGTACCAGCGTTTTTGTGTCGGCAGACGGACCTCCTGCTGGCCTGCGGGCGCACCGGCCGCGCCGTCAACATCAAGAAGGGGCAGTTCATGGCCCCCCACGACATGGCCAACGCGGTGGCCAAGGTGCGTTCCACCGGCAATGACGACGTCACCTTGACCGAGCGGGGCGTCTCCTTCGGCTACAACAACCTGGTGGTGGACATGCGCGCGCTGCCCATGATGCGGCGTCTGGCCCCGGTGGTATTCGACGTCACCCACTCCCTGCAGCTGCCCGGGGGACTGGGCCACGCCACCGGGGGAGCCCGGGAGTACCACCTGCACCTTGCCCGCGCCGCCGTCGCCGCCGGGGTGGACGCCCTGTTCGTGGAGGTCCACCCCGACCCGCCCCACGCCCTCTCCGACGCCGCCACGCAGCTCTCCCTGGCGGAGTTCCGCACCCTCCTGCAGCACGTGGTGGCGATTCGCGCCGCCTTCGACTCGCTGGCGTAGCCGATCCTCCGGCTGCCTCCCCCTCGAACCTCGCCCGCCAGCTGCCGTACACTTCGGTGATCGCTCGAGCGCAGCACCGGGAGGAGCGCCATGACCCTGCTCACCACGCCGCTGTACATCGCCCTCGTCGCCGCGTTTCTCTTCATCGCCTACCTCGTCGTGCGCACCCGCTACAAGAAGGCGGGACCGGACGAGGCGCTCATCGTCTACGGCCGCCGCAAGTTGACCGGCCGCAAGGTGCGCGACGAGCGCGGCGAGGTGGAGAGCTTCCGCATCGTTCGCGGCGGCGGCACCTTCGTCTGGCCCGCCTGGGAAGCGGCGGAGACGCTCTCCCTCAAGATGATGACCCTCGACATCGACCTCAAGCGGGTCTACACCGTGCAGGGCATCCCCATCAACGTCAAGGCGGTGGCACAGGTCAAGATCAAGGGCGACATCGACCACATCCGGCGCGCCGCCGAGGGCTTTCTGGGCGTGCCGCCACAGCAGATCCAGGGCACCATCAAGGAAACCGTCGCCGGGCACCTGCGCGGCATCATCGGCACCCTCACCGTGGAGGAGCTCTACCGCGACCAGCGCCGCTTCCAGGAGCGCGTGCGGGAGGAGGCCAACCTCGATCTGGAGGGCATGGGGTTCGAGTTCAAGTCATTTGTCTTCCAGGAGATCCAGGATGACGAGGGGTATCTGAACGCCCTCGGACAGCCCAAGATCCAGGAGGCCCTGAAGAACGCCCGCATCGCCACCGCCCAGGCCGACCGCGACGCCACCCTGGAGGAGGAAGCCGCCCGCCAGACACGCCAGGAGAAGAAGTTTGCCGTGGATACCGAGGTGGCCGAGGCCGAGAAGGCGCTCAAGATGAAGAAGGCCTCCATTCAGGAGGAGGTGGATGTAGCCCAGGCCCGCGCCACCAAGGCCGGCGAGATGGAAACCAAGGTCCAGGACATCGCCATTGCCGCCCGCGAGGTGGAGCGCCAGAAGCTCGCCTTCGACGCCCAGGTCCGCGAGCAGGCCAACGCCCGCAAGTACGAGGCGGAGCGCCTCGCCGACGCCGAGCAGTACCGCGTCGAGCGCCAGGCCGCCGCCGAGCGCAGGCGCCGCGAGGAGCTGGCCCTCGCCCTCAAGGCCGAGGGGCTCGCCAAGGCCGAGGCCGAGGCGGTGCAACGCCGGGAGATCGGGCTCGCCGAGGCCGAGGCCATCAGGGCCAAGGGGCAGGCGGAGGCGGAGGCACGCCGCCTCCTGGCCGAAGCCCTCAAGCTCTACAACGATGCCGGCCTGTCCATCGAGGCCCTGAAGGTCCTGCCCGAGATCGCCGCCGCCATTGCCGAGCCCCTGTCCCGGGCAGGCAGCACCACCATCATCAGCCAGGGAGGGGGGGAAGGCTCCGGTACCGGCGCCGCCAAGCTCTCCGAAGACGTGATCAAGGTGCTCTCCCAGCTCACCCCCATCATGCAGCAGCTGGCCGGCGTCGACCTCAAGCGCTTCCTGCAGGACATCTCCCGCCTGCCGGGGGCGGTGGCCGGCCCGGCCGGAGCCGCGGCCAAGGAGCAAACCAAGGCGTAACCCATGAGTGACGCCACCGAACTGGGCGACCTGCTGTTTCAGCTGCGCGCGGTGGACACGCCGCTGAAGAAACTCAAGGTGCTGGCCCACGCCTGGCGGACCGTGCGCCGCCTCACGCCCCGGGAGCGCCGTGACATCGCCGCCCACATCGGCCTGGAGGAGGCGGAGCGACTGATCGAGCAGATGGGGATGAAGAACGGCCCCATCACCCCGGCGCTGCTGCTGGAGGCCATCCACGGCGCCGAACAGGCGGACCCGGTCAAGCTGCGCGCCCTGCTGGCCTCCCTTCGCGACCGGGAGGCCCGGCGCGAGCTGCTGCAGCAGGGCCTGGCCGCTGCCAGTGCCGCGCTGGCCCCCGAGCCAGCCGCGGCCATGCCCTCACCGCCCTGGCTGCCGCCCGCCCTGGGCGAGGAGCCTATTGACGAGGCACTCCGAGAGAAAGCGGACGAGAGCCGCGAACCCCGCGCCTCGCCCTCGCCCCCTCCCCCACCGCCGCGAGATGAGCCACCGTTCACCCATTCAAACGAGCTGGTCACTCCCACCAACCCGGTCAACGCCACGGCCAGGCCACCGGAGGCGAACCCACCGTGGGGCGAACCGCTCGCCTCGCTCCCAGTCGCCGAGAAGTCTCAGTCCCTCCGCCACGCTCTCCCCCCCACCGGCCAGAGGCTCCCCGGGATGTTATTGAACCGCTTAGTGGCGCTACACCGTGACCGACACCGGCTCGCCTCGCTTCCCTTCGCCGAACGCCTGGCACTGGCGGAGTGCTTTCCCGATGGCTGGCAACGTCGGCGGGCCGTGCAGGCGCTCCTCGCCGCGTCCACCTCCCCTGACCCGGAGGAGACTGTCGCCCTGCTCGCCACCCTCGCCGCCGAGCGCGATCGGATCTGGTGCGTGAGCCAGCTCCTGGCCACCGGTAACGTCCGGGAGCCGCAGCTGGATCAGCTGCTCGCCCTCATCGACTCCCCTCGCGCACGTCGTCGCCTGGCATTGCGGCAAGCCGCGGTCGAAACGTGAGGGCAGTGCACCCCCCTCCTGCCGACCCCGGCGCAACTCCGCCCTCCCCACCGCTTCCGACCACCAGCACGGTCCCGGTCGCGGACACGGACACGGGCACAGGCACGGTCGCCGACACGGGTACCGCTCTGGCCGTGGCAAGCCCGCACCGACCTTGAGAGCGGGCCGGAGGCCCGCGCACCCAGGGGCACGGACACGGTCAAGGTCACGGACACCGTCACCGGCGCGGGTGGATCAGCCGCCAGGTCAGCGCCCGCACGCGGTCGAAGAGCTCGATGGCGCGCTGCGCTGCGGCGGCGTCCGCCGCACCGGCCGCCAGCAACAGCCTCAGGTGGCTATCGGCCTCCAGCGCCGAGGCGTAGGCGATGCGCCAGTGGTGGACGCGGTCCCGCCCTGCC
>JABRVY010000462.1:0-20646 GCA_039961755.1 Acidobacteriota bacterium
GCGGCGGCACGCCGAGGCAACGGGGCGGTTTCTCGTCGCCGCCCCACCCACCTACGCCGCCGCCTTGACCTACACTCCGGTGCCTGGAACCGAGCTGGGGGATCGAGTCCGGCAGGGCACGTTCGTGCTGCCCGACCGCTGGGGGATGCTCCAGGAGCTGGCCTGGATGCTTGCGGTCATGCCCGACTACCGGGGGCCGTTTTTCGCCAACCACGCCTCCAGCTACCTGCCGCTGAAGCTGCGACTGCCCCGCGACCGCGAGTGGGCGCTGGCGCTACTGGCCGAGGTGCTGGCGCGGCGGGACGAGCGCCTGCTGGTCCCCGAGTGGGCGAGGGGGTTGTAGCGCCCACCGGTCGAGCCACCCGCGGCTCTCGGGTTCAAATTGGACTTCCCATGAAGGGCGTGGATCGTGGAACGTCATCGCCCGATGTTGTTCATTTGGGGTTCGCGGTCGCCGCGCAGGATGGGTCCGTAGTCACCTTGCAGGAAACACTCGGCGTAGCGGTCGGCGAGAGTGCCGTCGGCGAGCAGGGCGTCGAGACGGTTCGCCAGCACCAGGAGCTGGCCGAGGCGCGATAGCACCGAACACGCCTCCTGCGCCGAGGCGTGGCCGAAGACGCCGGAGACGTAATCCCCTTTCCAATTTACCTGAAAGCCGAGACCCTCCAGGACGCGGGCGATGAAACGGGCGCGGTGGGCGCGCCGGAGCTCATCGGCAGCGCCGCCACGGAAGACAAAGGAGATCCGACTGTCTCTACCTTTCTCGTCGACCAGAGCCTCGAGAGTGGTGAAGTGGTATCCGATGCGGGACGAAAGCTGCAGGTATCGGTCTGATACCATCCCCCAGGTCGGACCGCCGAGGTCGGTGGCGAAGGCCGAATGCGACAGGACCGACATGAAGCCGGCGGCGTCCAGAGGCGGAGGACCGTCGCGTTTGACGGCGGGATCCAGTAACCCGTCGAGGAATGCGGCGGTGGGCACGCTGGTCACCTCTCCCCTCTTCACCGTCCGAGATCCGACGGCCGCCGATACCCCCCCTTCCAGCGGCACCAGACGCAACTCAAAGGGCAATGGCTCGGCGACCCGGTACCATTCGCCCGGGCTGCCTTCAACTCCCTCAGCGATACCCAGCGTCTCCATCAACGCCTTCTCGTGGATGAAGCGAACCAGATCGTGAAGGGTCTGGCAGTGCTCGGGTGTGAACTCGCGAGCCTCAGGGTCTTTCAGGTTCAGCGGCAGGATCAAGGGCAAGACCCGTTCCGCCAGCGTCGACCGGTTGGTCGTTGCCCGCGCGGGTGTGGCCGTCGGCAGTGCCTCGAGCTCCTCGACCGTACCCTCGTAGATACGCCGAGAGCGAGCGTCGACGGTGACCAGCATCCCCTCCTCGAGCGTGGCGAGCGCTCCATCCACTGCGAAAAGTGCCGGAACCCCGAACTCCCGCGCCGTCGCTGCCAGGTGTCCGGTCACCGACCCTCTTTCGGTAACCACCGCGGCGGCTCGCGGCAGCGCCAGGGCGAGATCGGGGATCGCCTCGGCGGCAACCAGGATGCTGCCCGGGCGAAGCAGGAGCGCATCCTCGCGACCGTGAACGCGCGCCACGAGGCCTGCTCCCACCCCCGGCGAGGCGCAAACTCCCCGCTGCACCAGCACCCTGCGACCCGACACCGGCGGGGAGTCTTCCGGTGCGCCAGCGGGAACGACGGCGAGGGGGCGTGCCTGAAGCAGCCACAGCGTTCCCTTGGCATCGATGGCCCACTCCACGTCGGCAGGTCGACCGAGGACCTCCTCCGCCTTTAGAGCCAGGCGTGCGACCGCCTCGATCTCTGCCGCGGTCGGCGATGATTGCCGGGAGGGAGGGCTTTCCAGGCGAGGCACGGATGGCCTCGCACGGTTCACCCGCCACGAGGCGGGGGTGGCTGCGCCGCCGACCAGCTTCTCTGGCGAGCCAGGGACGGCTTCGACCACGACCTCGTCGGGGCTGCCGCCCAGAGGATCACAAGAGTAAGCCACGCCGGACACCCGTGGCTCGACCATGATCATGACGAGCGCCCCCATTCCCAGTTCCAGCGGGCCATGACCTCGGCGCAGCCGTGTCAGCACTGCTCGGGGGTTGAAGAACCCTGCCAGCACCTGCAGGTACGCCGTCGTCACCTGGTCGGCCGGGACCTCCAGAACGCTGGTGTACTGGCCCGCATACGAGACGTCGCCATCCTCGCCGGTGGCACTGCTGCGCACTGAAAACCTGACCGCCCCCGGCGCCGCTCTGGCCAGCGTTTCGGCCGCCCCGAGGATCGCTTCGGTGATGTCCGTTGGCAGCGTTGCTCGGAGGATGTCTCTCTGGATTCGTTCGGCGGTCTCCACCAGGTGGGCGGGCTCGTCGGGGTCCAGCGCATCGGAGAGTACCCGCACCGTTTCTTCCAGGCGGTTGTGCCACAGAACCGCTCGAAACGCCTCTACCGTGACCGCAAATCCATCCGGAATCGCCGCTCCACCAGCGACGTACATCCGACCGAGCTTCGCGGCCTTGCCCCCGACCACCTCTTCCCCTGCGGCTGCCAGTTCAGCCAGCGGTACTGTCCACAGTTCCCGCGTGGGGGGGCGGGCAGGTTCTTCCAACGCGCTCTCGAGTCCGGTGCGAATTCGTTCAATTGCCGGGAAGAGACTGGCGTATCGTTGCCCCCCCAGCACCTGGAGCATCCTGGCCATGGCGTAGACCTGGACGCCAATCCGAATCACCAGCGCCTTGACGCGCTGGCGACCTGTAGCGCCAGGAGCGGCTGCGATTTCCTCCAATTCGGCAAGCAGCGCAAGGACGTCGGCGTTGGCGCGCAGGACCTGAAGGTAGGCGTCGTACCTCCTGATGAGCGCCGACCGGGCCTTCCCAGTTCCTCCGCCGATGCGGCCAAAGGTTCTTCCGATCCAGCTTGACATGGCCCTCTCGCCTCGCTCCGCGACGGCAGATACCGGTGAAGATTATAGGACAGGGAAGCCTCGTGAAACCGAGCGCAAGTCAGCGACATGGAGCTCGAGTCACGCGCTGACTGTGGCGCAGTTGTCACGGCGATGGGCCGGGGGTGGTAGACTCAGGCGGCGGCACCCACATCACTGAGGAGGTGGTGATGCCCAACACCTTACTGTTTGAAGCCCCCTATTCACAAGGCAATGAAGTCGCCGAGCGCTGGGCTCAGCAGAGCGGGGCCGACCTGGTGCGCGAGCACGACTTGCTGACCTTGACCGAAGCTACCTACGGTTTTCCCAAATCCAAGCTTCGCCATGCCCTGACTGGCTCCCTGTCGGTCTTCAACGCCTTCACCCATGAGCATGAGCGTGCCATCGCCTACCTGAAAGGCGCCCTGGCTCGGCTGCTGCAGCGCGATGGCTGGGTGTACTGCGGGCCGGCAACGCTCCTTGTGCCAGCATCGGTATCGGTCGCCCTGCGCGTTGGCCTGATGGCCAGCTCCGACTACCGCGCCAGTGTCGCTGCGAAATACCTGGGAATTCCGATCACGCGGGCGAGGCGCCGCCTCGCCCAGGAGGACAATGCCCTGCAGCAGTGGGCGTCCTGGGTGGTGGAAGGTGACCCATTCCTCCCCAGTCGTTTCGACATCCTGCTGCCCATGCACGCCCACTCCGTCGAGGAGGCCGTGCAGCTGATCAGCGACAACATTGCCAATCCGGCGCTCGCCCGCACCCCGATCGCCGAGGCCAGGGTGGACGATTTCCGTCTCGCCGCGGCCGTCCACATTCGCCTCGCCGAGGCCGGTTATGACGTGGGGGTGGAGTGCGAGAACGGCTATCTGACGATCGCCATCAATCGCTATACCCTGCGTCTGGAGCGGGTGGAGGAGGACATCAAGCGCCTCGCCATGTCCACTGAAGGGGTGAAGGAGGTCGTCACTCGGGTAGGCCCCCGCTTTCGACTCCCCAGTCGGTATGTGGAACTCGACGCCGAGACTCCGACCAAGGTCCTGCTGGTGGACGACGAACGGGATTTTGTGCAAACCCTCTCCGAACGTCTGCTCACCCGCAACGTTCCCACCGCTGTGGCCTACAACGGTGAGGAGGCGCTGACCATCATCGAAGCCGACGAACCGGAGGTCGTCGTTCTCGACCTTCAAATGCCCGGAATCGACGGCATCGAGGTGCTACGCCGCTTGAAGAAGGGTCACCCCAACACGCAGGTCATCATCCTGACGGGGCACGGCTCGGAGAGAGAGCGCAGGCTTGCCGAAGAACTCGGCGCCTTCGCCTATTTGCAGAAGCCGGTAGACATCAATGTTCTCTCCCGCACCATGAAGGAGGCGTACAAGGCGATGTTGCACCTGCCGAAGGAGGGTTCGGGCAACGAGGAGTGATGAAGTGGTGGGCGAGGGCACGCCCGGCGGGATTCTTCCCCTGCGCCAGCGCTTCTTGCGCTCGTTGAAGAATCTCTTCGTAGCCGGGGCGGATGACTTCCAGCCGGGTTCCGGCGGGCAAGAGCGCCGTTACCATGTCTTGCGGCGCTACGTGGTGTTGTCGACAGCGGTGGTCTCGCTGGCGCCGCTGCTGTTTGCCACCCTCCTCAGCTATCACCAGTACGAGAAGACTTACCGCACCGAACTCTTCAACCCGATCGCCCGCCTCACCGCGACGACCAAGCAAACCATCGATTTCTTTCTCGCCGAGCGCCGTTCGGCGTTGGAGATGATCGTTCGCGACAAGTCCTTCGAGGAGCTCTCCGACCCGGCCGAACTGAAGCGCGTGCTGGCCAACCTCGCTTCTTCATTCGGCGGTTTCGTTGATCTCGGCGTTCTCGATGCGTCCGGGCACCAGCGGGCCTATGCGGGTCCATACGAGCTTTCTGGCAAGCGCTACGCGGACCAGCCATGGTTTTCCGAGGTACGTCAGCGGGGAGTGCACGTCAGCAGCGTCTTTCTCGGCCATCGTGGCATCCCCCATTTCGTCATCGCGGTCAAGCACGAGGATGCGGGCGGGACCTGGCATGTGCTGCGGGCAACGATCGACAGCGAGGAGCTCAATCGGCGCATCGGAGGGCCCGGAGTCGACGACTACACCGATATCTTCCTGGTCAACGACGAAGGGCTGCTGCAGAGTCCTTCCCGCCTCTTCGGCTCGGTGCTGCAAGCGGTTCCGCCATCGCTGCTCCCACCGCCGGCGGAAACTGCCTCGGTATCGCTGCGAACGGTTGGAGACGAACCATTCGTGGTGGGACACGCATCCATCGAAAAATCTCCCTTCACGCTCGTGTTGCTGCACCGGTCGCGCGAGCAGGTGGAAACGTGGCAGGCCATCCGCGGCGAGTTGATCCTGTTTTTTTGCGTCAGCGTTGTCCTCATTCTTTCGGTCATCTGGGGGGGGTCCACATACATGGTGAAGCGAGTGCGCGATGCCGACCGGCGACGGGAGGCGTCCCTGCACGAGGTGGAATACACCAACAAGATGGCAACCATCGGCCGGCTGGCTGCCGGGGTCGCCCACGAAATCAATAACCCGCTGGCCATCATCAACGAGAAGGCCGGTCTGCTGCTGGACCTCATCGCCATGACGGGGGAGCCACCTCGCCGTGAGAAGGTATCGGAGCTGGCCACCGCGATCATCTCGTCGGTGGAGAGGGCCAGCCGGGTGACCCATCGTCTTCTCGGCTTTTCTCGTCACCTGGACGTTCGCTTCGAGCCCATCGCCCTGCCGGAGTTGATCCGCGAGGTGTTGGGCTTTCTCGAGCGCGAGGCCAGCTACCGTAACGTCGAGGTGGTGGTCACGAGCGAGGAGGGTGTGCCGGAAATCAAGAGTGATCGCGGCCAGCTTCAGCAGGTGTTCCTCAATATCATCAACAACGCTCTGGCAGCGGTCCAGGACAACGTCGGCCGGATCGAGATCGCCATCCGACGGGCAGGTATCGCATCGGTTCAGGTGCTCGTGACCGACAACGGCGTCGGCATCGAGAAGGCCAATCTCACGAAAATCTTCGAGCCGTTTTTCACGACCAAGAAGGGCTATGGCACCGGGCTGGGACTGTCGGTGACGTACGGCATCGTTCAGAAGCTGGGGGGCACCATTACCGTGGATAGTGTGCTGGGCCACTGGACCACGTTCACCGTCACGCTGCCGACTACCCCGACAACCAGGCAAGGAGGCAACGATGGCTGAGCCCAGGATTCTCATCGTGGACGACGAGGGAGATCTGGCCTTCACCCTCGCCGAGCGGCTCCAGCTGAGGGGGTTTTCGGCCCGGGGGGTGACGAGTGGGGAAGCCGCTATCGAGGTGGTGCAACATGAAAGTCCTGACGCTGTCGTCCTGGACGTGAAGATGCCCGGTACTGGCGGGCTCAGCGTGCTGCGCACCCTCAAGAGCCTGAGGCCCCATCTGCCGGTCATCTTGGTCACCGGCCACGGATCGCGGGAGAACGCCGTGGAGGGGATGCGCCTGGGGGCATTTCGTTACCTCATGAAGCCAGTACAGATCGAGGAGCTGGTGGCACTCCTGCACGAGGCGACCCGAGGCCCGGGAGGTGGTGATGGATGACACCTGCTCAGCCGCTTTGCACGAGGCGGAGTTGTCGTTTTTCGGAGCCGTCACGGCAAGCCTCTCCCACCAGATCAACAACGTTCTCACCATCATCAGCGAGCTGAACGGGCTCAGCGAGGATCTCCTGGCGATGACTGCTGCTGGCGACCTGCCGGTCGAGCGGCTGCGGGCGACAACCGCGAGGATCAGCGGGAATCTCGAACGTTGCGTCGAATATCTGCAAGTTCTCAACCGCTTTTCCCACTCGGCCGACCAGGAGTCGGCAACCTGCAATCTGGGCGAGCTGGTCTGCCTCCTGCGCTCGGTCACCTCACGGTTTTTCGAGCTGCGAAAGGTGAACCTGGAGCTGAATCTGCCCGAGAGGGAGGTGGTCGTCGTGACGCGCCCCTTCGCCGTGCTCCACGTCCTTTACCGCGCCCTTCGCTCAGCTCTCGCGGCCAGCGGCGAGGGAGAGACCGTGCGACTGGCGTTGGAAGCCGCGCCAGAGCATGTGGACATACGAGTTTCGCCAATGCCTTCTGAACGGGAGATACCGGCGGGTGAAGCGGATCTCGCCAGCCTCGCTCCTCTCTGCCGGTGTCTCGGGGCCCAGGCCGCCTTCGTGAGCGTTGCAGGGGTCAGCACGCTGCGGATCGTCTTGCCACCGGGCCCGTCACCGTCCGCTGTGCTGGAGACGCGATGATCCAACAACGATTCAAGGTCCTCTTGGTCGACGATGAGCCCGACTTCCTCGACATTCTCTCCGCCAGGCTCGGCGCGCGAGGGCTGGAGGTCGAGACGGCGCGCAGCGGTCAGGAAGCCATCGACAGAGTGCGTACCGCCGCCTTCGACGCCGTACTCCTGGACCTCGCCATGCCAGGGATGGACGGCCTGGAGACCCTGCGCCACCTCGTCGAGCTGGACCCGACGAGCCAGGTGGTCATCCTCACCGGCCACGCCACCCTCGAGAAGGGCATGGAGGCGATCGCCCTCGGCGCCATGGACATGCTCGAGAAGCCGGTGCCCATCGCGGTACTGATGGACAAGATCGAGGAAGCGGCGAAGCGCAAACAGCGGATCTCGGCGGCCACCCCACCGAAGCGCCGTGGCGTAGCTGGCGGGGCTCGGGTGAGGCCCGCCAGTGCCACTCACCCCCTGACCCGCATCCTGCCATTTCTCGCCTGGATCGGTGAATCGCGAGGTCGCGCCCTGCGCGCTGACATGATGGCCGGCCTCACCGTGGCGCTGGTGCTGATTCCTCAATCCATGGCGTACGCCCAGCTCGCCGGTCTTCCCGCCTACTATGGCCTTTACGCGGCGTTCCTCCCCCCTGTTCTGGCGTCCCTCTTCGGCTCGAGTCGGCAGCTGGCCACGGGTCCGGTGGCCGTGGTGTCGCTGATGACCGCCGCGGCGCTGGAGCCAATCGCCACGGCCGGCAGCGAGCTGTATATCGCCTACGCCATCGTTCTCGCGCTCTTGGTCGGTATTTTTCAATTCCTGCTCGGAGTGCTCAAGCTCGGTCTGGTGGTCAATTTTCTGTCGCATCCGGTGGTGAACGGTTTCACCAACGCCGCCGCCCTCATCATCGCCACTTCGCAGCTCTCCAAGGTTTTCGGAGTCGAGGTGGATGGGGCCAGGCATCACTACGAGACGGTGCTGCGAGTACTGCACGAGGCTGCCCACTCCACCCACTGGCCAACCTTCGGCATGGCCGTGCTGGCATTTGCCATCATGATCGTGCTCAGGAAGATCAATCCCAGAATCCCCAATGTCCTGGTGGCGGTTGCCATCACGACCGTCCTGGCCTGGGCCGTGAAGTTCGAGCAGCGACGTGCAATTCCCCTGGAGCGGATCGAGTCGCGCGAGGTGGTGCAGCTGGTTGAGCGATTCAACGCCGTGGTCAGCGAGCGGCGCGAGCTGGAAGAGTTTCGCGCTGCGATGAACAAGCGGCGGGAGGAGGTCTTCGCGAAAGATGCGCCGGTGTGTGGCCGGTGCCACGACGTGCGTCCGCCCAGCCGTTTCGACGCCGGTCCGGATTCTCTGCCGGCACAGGTCTCCGCCAACCTGCTGCTTCTTCACCACAGCGGTGAGCTGCTCGGCGCCCGCATTGAAGAGATCAAGGAAGGGGACGAGCCGCTCCTGCGCGAGCGCTTGCGATTGCTTCGCTTCCAGATCGATGGGGACCGTGTTTCTGCCGTCGAGCCAGGGCGACACGGGAGCGGGCAGCTCTGGACGCTGAAGGTAGGGAACCGTCCCCTGGATCCCGGCGCACTTCCCTTCCGGGCCGGCGGCGCGGTGGTGGGCACCATCCCCAGCGGTCTGCCCGGCTTCAAACTGCCGCAGCTGGATGCGACGATCGCCATCAAGCTCCTGCCAGTGGCAATGATCATCTCGATCCTCGGCTTCATGGAGGCCATCTCCATCGCCAAGGCCATGGCGTCGCGCACCCACCAGCGTCTTGATCCCAACCAGGAGCTGATCGGGCAGGGCATTGCAAATGCGGTTGGCAGTCTGTTTCAAGGCTACGCCGTCTCGGGTTCGTTCTCGCGGTCGGCGGTGAACTTCCAGGCCGGTGCGGTGACCGGACTGTCCAGCGTGTTCGCCAGCGTCGTGGTGGTGATCACCCTCCTGTTTCTCACGCCGTTGCTCTATCACCTGCCGCAGGCGACACTGGCGGCGATCATCATGATGGCGGTGGCCGGTCTGCTGAACGTGCACGGCGTGGTGCACGCCTGGAAGGCCCAGTGGTTCGACGGCTTTACGGCGATCGCCACCTTCGTCGTCACCCTCGTGGTGGCCCCGCACCTGGAGTGGGGGATTCTCACCGGTGTCGTGCTCTCACTGGGCGCCTACCTCCAGCGCACCATGCACCCGAACGTCGCATTGCTGGCTCTCCACCCCGATGGTTCTCTGCGGGACGCCGCGCGCCATCGCCTCGGGCAGTGCAAATACATCGCTGCCATAAGGTTCGACGGCCCATTGAACTTCGCCAGTTGCAGCTTTCTCGAGGACGCCATCCTTGCCCGGGTCAGTGAGGTCCCGACGCTCCGCGAAGTCCTCATCGTCGCCCACGGGATCAACGAAATCGATGCCTCGGGCGAGGAGATGCTCGAAAACGTCCTCCATCGACTGCGTACCAACGGCTGCCGCGTCTCCTTCAGCGGTGTCAAGGAGCACGTCGTGGACGCTCTCCGGCGCACTCGCCTGTGGGACAAGATCGGAGAGGAAAACGTCTACCCCACCCAGCTCATCGCCCTGCGGGCGATCTACGATCGGGCGCACGGCGGGGATCCCGAGGCCGCGTGTCCCCTGCGGCCACCCCCGATGGCTGCCGACGTGGAGGCTGGCGAGAAGAGCTCCTGGTCTCTCAGCCCCCAGTCAGGACGCGACCGCAGGTAGAGACGGCTGCCGAGTGGTGCGGCTCTCGGTGCCAGGAATGGGGTCACGCAACCACTGCAGAGGAACCTTGCGGTGTCGGTGGAGGCCGATTCGCTCGGTCGCCGAGCCGGCTGGAACCGCCCCATGATCGCCCCATGTGCCTGACTCCGCCCATGACGAGGGGGCCAGGGTCGCTCACGCAGGTGACCATAGCCTCGTGCAAACGCAGAACCGAAGGAGGGGCAGTTCTCTACTGCGTGCCCGCCAACGCCGGGCAATCAGGACCGGCGGGCGGGTCCTCACAGCGCTGGAGGGTGCCGGAGCGGTGTTGCGTGGTGTCTGCCCCGTACCGGTTTCAGCCGCGCCTAAGCCCCCCTTATCCGAACAGCTCCAGGGCCGCCACGTCCCCCTTGCCCTGGCGGACGAGCACCGGCTCGTCGCCGGAGAGGTCCACCACCGTGGAGGGCTCGTTGGGCAGGATACCGCCGTCCACCACCAGGTCCACTGTGCCGGCCAGCTTGGCCTCGATCTCCATGGGGTCCAACAGCCACTCGTCGGCGTCGTTGCGCACCGAGGTGGAGAGCAGCGGCGCCCCGAGCTCCTCGAGGATGGCCAGCACGATGGGGCAGTCGGGAAACCGAACGCCGATGGTGCGGCGCTTGCGCAGCATGGTGCGGGGCGCCTCGGAGGTGGCCTCGAAGATGAAGGTGTAGGGGCCGGGCAGCACCCGCTTCATCATGCGGAACACCGGTGTGGTCATGCCCTTGGCGTAGCGGGCCGCGGTCGCCAGGTCGCCCACCAGGATTGACAGGCGCTTGGCGCCGGAAATCCCCTTGGCCCGGTAGAGGCGCTCCACCGCCTCCCCGTCGTGGAGCAGGCAGGCGTAGCTGTACACCGTATCGGTGGGAAGCACCGCCACACCGCTGCGGCGCAGCAGCTGGACGACGCGGGCCACGAGCCAGGACTCGGGTTCTCTGGGGTCGATGGTGAGCAGCACGGCACCCTCCAAGGACCGCCCTTCTAGCCTGGCAGACCCGAGTCCGTCAAGGGCGGGAATCTGCGGACCGGCGGTTACGCTTGCAGGCGAGGGAGGAGCTCATGGCCCGTGGCAGTTCGCGCAACGTCCTCGGTGGACCCCTGCAGACCTGTTGCACCGACCCGATGACCGGCTGGTTCCGCAACGGCCGTTGCGACACCGAGCCGGCGGACGTCGGGCGGCACGTGGTGTGTGTGCACGCCACCGAGGAGTTTCTGGAGTTCTCCCGGCGGGTGGGCAACGACCTGTCGACGCCCCGGCCGGAGTTTGCCTTCCCCGGTGTCAAGCCGGGAGATCGCTGGTGCGTCTGCGCCGAGCGCTGGCTGGAGGCCTACGAGGCGGGGGTGGCGGCGCCGGTGGTCCTGGCCGCCACCGAGGAGTCAGCGCTGGAGGTCATCCCCCTGGAGGCGCTCAAGTCCCACGCCCTGGATTGGGTCTCGTAGGGCGGATCAGGAGGAGCTTGCACCGCCCCAGGCCGGGGATGGTGGGCGGCTCGACCCCCACCTCGCTCTGCCAGAAGTTCGAGCTGCCCAGCAGCTCCACCACCCCCTCAAGGTGGCCGTCCTGGGTGAAGAGCACCCCGTCGGGGGCCAGGCGCGGCAAGAGCTGCACCAGGCAGGTGCGGGTGGAGGCCACCAGATCCACGTCCAGCACCGCCACGTCCACCCGGGGCGGCGCCTCCCGGGCCAGCGTGTCCTCGAACCACCCCTTGTGCAGGGTGACCGCCCGGGGCGCCCCCCACTGCGCCAGCAGCCGCTCCACCCGCCGGAGGCGGCCGCGGAAGGCCCTGGGACGAAAGGCGGTGGCCCGCCCGTCCAGGTGACGGTGCTCCTCGGCGTTGGGGGGGATGCCGCGGAAGGAGTCGAAGGCGTGCAGGTGGCCACCGGCGGCGGCCACGGCCAGGGAGAGCTTGGCGGTGGAGGCACCGTAGCCGACGCCGCACTCCACCACCACCGGGGGCCGGCGGCGACCGACGTCGAGGATCGCTGCGGCAACGGTCAGCATCTCTCCCAACGTGTGATAACCGCGCACGGCATTGGTGATGGCGAGCAAACGGGCGAGCAGGCGCAGGCGACGGGGCATCTGGGCGGGCCGTCGGCAGAGGAAGGCGACCACCTCGCCCCGATCCCGGGTGAGGAGGTAGCGGAGGGTGAGCGCCTTGCGGTAGAGGGTCCCGGGTCCGCGCCGCACGCCGGGGATGGTGCGGGGAATGCGCCGAAAAAGAAAGGCCCCCCGGGGCGGGGGGCAAGGGTGGAGGAGGAGATGGTTACAACAGCTGCTTGACGGTCTTGAGAGCCGGCTCGTAGTCCGGCTCCTGGGCGATCTCCGGGACGATCTGGCGGTGGCGGATCACCCCGTTGCTGTCCAGCACGAACACCGCCCGGGCCAGCAGGCCCAGCTCCTGAATGCCAAGGCCCCACGTGTGCGCCGCCTGGCGGTCCTTGAAGTCCGACAGGGTCACCACGTTGGGCAGCTGGAACGTCTCGCAAAAGCGCTTCTGGGCGAAGGGCAGGTCCATGGACAGGGTGACCAGTTTGAAGCCGGCCTTGGCGGCCTCTTCCGCCAGGTGACGGGTCTGCCGCTCGCACACCGGGGTATCCAGGGACGGCACCACGTTGAGCACCACCGGGGCGCCGCGCAAGCTGAACAGGGACACCGGCTGCAGGCCGGCGTCCAGGGCGGTGAAGTCGGGGGCGGGCTGCCCCTCGGCCGGTGGATCGCCCACCAGGTGCATGGGGTTGCCTTTGAAGGTGACGGTGATCGGCATGACGACTCCTTTCGCTTCTTGAGAAGAGGGAAAGGGGAGCAGCTATTCCTGGGGCTGGCGGGCCTCGCGGATGGGAGCGGCACGGGAGGCCGTGACCCCACGCCTGGCCGGCGGTGGTCTCGGTGGTGCAGTGGGTGGAGCTGGCGACAGAGCTCCGTTTGGCGTCTTCGCCCACGTGCGTGGGAAAATGGAAAGATTATCGGTACCTGGTACGCACGGTGTGATAGGATCGGCGGGCATGGGCGCATGGGAGCTGGTGGTCATGGCGGCGGGGGTGGGCTCGCGCTTCGGGGGGCTCAAGCAGCTGGAGCCAGTGGGTCCATCGGGGGAACGGCTGCTGGACTACTCGGTGTATGACGCGGTGCGGGCCGGAGCGGGACGGGTGGTGGTGGTGCTGCGGCGGGAGATGGAGGAGGAGTTCCACGCTCTCCTGGGCCGGCGCTGGGCCTCGCTCGCCGAGGTGGCGTACGCCTTTCAGAACCTAAAAGATGTGCCGGCGGGCTTTGCGGTGCCGACGGGCCGCAGCAAGCCGTGGGGCACGGGCCACGCGGTGCTGGCGGCGCGTCGGGCGGTGACCGGCCCCTTTGCGGTGATCAACGCCGACGACTTCTACGGGGCCGAGGGGTTCGCGCTGCTGGCTGGCTTCTTCTCGGCGCCGGGGTCGTCGGAGCAGGGGAGGCACGCCCTGGTGGCGTACCGGCTGGGCAACACGCTGTCGGACCACGGCTCGGTCTCTCGGGGCGTCTGCCGCCTGGATGGGGAGGGCCGGCTGGCCGGTATCGACGAGCGGCTGGGGGTGCGCCGCCGGGAGGACGGGTCCATCTGGGCCGAGGGGTGCGCCCCGCCGCTGCCGCTCGACCCCAACGCCCCCGTTTCCATGAACTTGTGGGGGTTCGGCGCCGATGTGCTCGGTCACCTGGAGGAGCGCTTCGCCGCGTTTCTCGTCCAGCAGGGCCAGGATCCCGCGGGGGAGTTTTACCTGCCCACCGCTGTCACCGACCTCATCGCCGCGGGGCTGGCCACGGTGGAGGTCCTCACCACGTCGTCCAGCTGGTTCGGCCTCACCCATCGAGAAGACACCGCGGCCGTCCGCCGCCACCTGGCCCAACTCGTCGAAGGCGGCGCCTACCCGCCCCGCCTCTGGTCTGACTGAGGAAAACCGTCGTGGACCGGGAAGGCCAGAAGGTGTAGGCTAGGGCGACGCCCGCGAGGAGGCCCCCCATGCCTGGCCGCATCGAACGAATCGAGTTGTGGCACGTGAGCGGATATGAGCCGCCCGGGTTCGTGCCGGCCGTCCGGGAGGGGATCCTGGCCCCGGTAAACGTGCGCCCTGACGGCACCGTTGCCGTGCCCCAGGAGCCGGGCCTGGGGGCACACGTCGACGAACGGCTGCTGCGGCGCTTCGGTCGTCGCTTTCACGTCTCCACCCCGCTACGGGTCGCCGTGGGAACCATCCGCCACCGGAGGCTCGGAGCTGCCAGAACCCTCCAACGCGCGAAGGCGGCGGGGGCAAGTCTGGCCTGTTGAGGTGAATGCTGTGCGCCGCCTATACTCCTCCATGACAGGTGACCGGTGAGCGACAGCTCGATCGACGACGAGCCAGCGGCCGCAGGGACGGCGGGTTTGCTGCGCATCCTGGTGGTGGGCCCCTCAAGTGCCGCCGCTGCTGCCGCCGTGGCGGCGCTGAGGGCGGCTGGCCTGGCCCTCGAGGTGCACGTCGCGGCCGACCGCAGCGAACTCGAGAAGCTGCTCGCCGAGGTTCGGCCGGATCTGACGCTGCGCGCCGATGAGTTCCCTGCTTTGAGCGATCTCAACGGCGGGCAGGTGTTTCGCAGCATCGTGGAGCACTCTACCAACCTCTTCTACGTGCACGGGCCGGACCACGTGCTCACCTACGTGAGCCCCCGCTGCCGCGAGATTCTGGGTTGCGAGCCGGACGATGCGCTGGTGCGGTGGACGGAGTTTCTCACCGAACACCCCGTCAACCGGGAGGGGTTTGCCGCCACCGAACGGGCCATCGTCACCGGAGTGGCTCAGCCGCCCTACCTCTTGGAGATCGAGCGCCCGGACGGCCGCCGCGTCTGGGTGGAGGTGCATGAGGCGCCGGTGGTGCGGGAGGGGCGTACGGTGGCCATCGTCGGCGCCCTGCACGACATCAGCGAGCGCCGCCGTGCCGAAGAGCACGTGGCTCTGCTCGTCCAGGCGTTGAGGGCCACCGCTGAGGGGGTGTGCATCACCTCGGTGGACAACCGTATCCAGTTCGTCAATAAAGCCTTCTGCGATCTCTATGGATACGCGGAGAGTGAATTGTTGGGGCAGTCCGTCGAGATCTTGCGGGTTCCCGACAATCCCCCCGGCATCGGCGAGGAGATCGTGGCGGGTACCCTCGCCGGTGGCTGGCGGGGCGAGCTGTGGAACCGTCGCAAGGACGGGCGGCGGATTCTGGTGTCGCTGACCACTGCACCGGTGCGCGACGAGCGCGGGGTGGCCGCCGCCCTGATCGGGGTGATTCGGGATGTCACCGAAGCCCGGTGTGCCCAGGAGAAGGAGCGCCGTCGCACCCAGCAGCTGACCGCCATTAACCGGGTGATGGAGCACGTGACCAGCCTGATGCCGGTGGAGGAGTTGCTGCGGGTGGCGGTGCGAGAGATCCGTGATAGCTTCAACTACCACAGCGTGGCAGTGCTGTTGCTGGATGAGGAGCGCGCGACACTGGGAAGTCAGGCGGTGGAGGGTGCCTACGCCCACCTGGCAGCGGCCGACTACCGACAGCGCGTGGGCGAGGGACTGATTGGTATTGCCGCCCGGGACGGGGTGACCGTTTTGAGCAACAACGTGCGCGCCGACGCTCGCTATGTGGTGGGTTTTCCCCAGCCGGTGGAGACGCAGTCCGAGATTGCCCTCCCCCTCAAGATGGGCGAGGAGGTGCTGGGGGTGCTGGACGTCCAGGAGGCTCGCCCCGACGCCTTCGACGAGCTGGACGTCCAGGCCCTGGAGACTGTCGCCGGCCAGCTGGCGGCGCGCCTGGAGGGCGCGCGGCTCCTGGCCCGTCTGAAGGAGGAGCTGGCCCGGCGGCAACTGATGGAGGAGGCGCTGCGCGATGCCCTCGCCGCCCTGGAGCGGAGCCGGGCAGAGCTGGAACGGCGGGTGGCGGAACGCACCGCCGAGCTCGAGGCCCTCAACCTCCGGCTGGCGGCAGAGGTGCAGGAGCGGGCGGTGGCCGAGGAGGGGATCCGCGCCTCCGAGGAGCGCTTCCGCGCCCTGGCGGAAAACTCGGTGGACGGGATCATGCGCTTTGACCGGCTGGGACGGCACCTGTACGTCAATCCCCCCGTGGAGGCGCAGACCGGGATCCCTGTGGAGGAGTTCCTGGGCAAGACCCACCGCGAAATGGGATTCCCCGAGCACCTGTGCGAGCGGTGGGAGGAGGCCATCCAGCAGGTATTCAACACCGGTGCTCCCCACCGCATCGAGTTTGAGCTTCCCAACGGGATCTGGATCGACTGGATGCTCATGCCCGAAAGGGACGCCAACGGGGGGGTGTCGGCAGTCATCACCGACGCTCGAGACATCACCGCCCGCAAGGGGATGGAGGCCGAGCTGGAGCGGCGGGTGGCGGCGCGAACCGCCGAGCTGGCGGCCGCCAACGCCGCCCTCAGGGAGAGCGAGGAGCGCTACCGACGCTTCTTCGAGGAGGACCTCACCGGCGATTTCATCTCTACCCCCGATGGCCAGCTGCTGGCAGCAAACCAGGCCTTCCTGGACATCTTCCGTTTTTCCTCCATGGAAGAGGCTCTCGCCACCAACGTGACCGAGCTGTACCCGAGCCCCGAGGAGCGCCACGCCTTCGTGGAGGAGCTGCGTCAGAAGGGGCGGATCACCCAGCGGGAGGTGGAGCGCCGGCGCCGGGACGGTTCGCCGGTCTTTCTGGTGGAGAACGTCTCCGGGGTCTTCTCGGCGTCGGGGGAGCTGCAGGCCCTGTGGGGGTATCTCTTCGACATAACAGAACGTAAGCGGCTCGAGGAACAGTTGCGCGAGGCACAAAAGATGGAAGCCATCGGCCGGCTGGCCGGCGGTGTGGCGCACGATTTCAACAACCTGCTCCAGGCCATCCTGTCGCTGGGCCAGGTGCTGGCGGCCAGGAGTGCCGATCCGGAGCTGCGCCGCACCGCCGCCGAGCTGGAAGCCCACGTCCGGCGCGGTGCCGAGCTGACCCGGCAGCTGCTGCTGTTTTCTCGCCGCGAGGTGGCGCGGCGGCTGCCCCTCGATCTCAACGGGGTGGTGCGGGACGGCATGATGCTGCTGCGCCGCCTGATCCCCGAGACCATCGTGGTCAACGTGGAGCTCGCCGATGAGGCGGTGTTGGTGGAGGGGGACCGCGGCCAGCTGCACCAGGTGCTGACCAACCTGGTGCTCAACGCCCGCGACGCCATCCCCGCGAGCGGAACCCTGACGGTGACGACGGGCCGGGGAGAAGGGCGCGTATGGCTTGAGGTGCAAGACACCGGGGTGGGTATGGACGAGGCTACCCGTGCCCGTATCTTCGAGCCGTTCTTCTCCACCAAGGGGCGGGAGGTAGGCACCGGCCTGGGCCTGGCCGTGGTCCACGGCATCGTGGAGTTTCACGGTGGCTGCGTCGAGGTGGAGAGCGCCGTTGGCCGGGGGAGCCGTTTTCGCGTGGTGCTGCCGGCGGCTGCAAGTCAAGAGCCGGGGGAGAGGGAGAGCGGGGAAGGGAGGGGGGATCTGCCGCGTGGCCACGGCGAGCGAGTGCTGGTGGTGGAAGACGAAGAAGGCGCCCGGGACGGCCTGCGCCAGTTGCTCGAGCTGCTGGGCTACGAAGTCGTGGCCGTGGCCAGCGGCGAGGCGGCGCTGGCCCTGGAGTCAGGCGGGTCCTTTCACGTTCTGCTCACCGACTACGTGCTGCCGGGCCTGGACGGTGTGACACTGGCCCAGAAGCTGCTGGCCCGCTGGCCCGCCGTGCAGGTCATTCTCATGTCAGGCTACGCCGAGGACGAGTTCGTGCGCCAGGCGGTGGCCTCCGGGCAGCTGCGTTTTCTCGCCAAGCCCTTCGATCTCCACGCCCTGGCCAGCGAGGTGAGGGCGGCCCTCGAGGCGAGAGGCGCCCGGCCGATCTGACCACCGGAGCATCGGCAGGGGGGGCGGTCGCCCGTCGTCAGGAGCGCGCGAGCAAGCCCTCGGCGCGCCGCGCCAGCTGGGTCAGGCGGTGATCGCGAGCGCGCCGCGTCACCTCGGCCAGGGTCTCTTCCGCCCTGCGGCGGTCACCCAGGCGCCGCTGCACCTCGGCGAGGGCGAGGAGGGCGTCCAGCTCCACCATCACCAGGTCGGCCCGCGCCGCCCGCTCCCGGACCCCTCGAAGCTGCTCAACAGCCCTCGACTCGTCGCCCGCACCGGCGCGGACGCGCGCCTCGGCGATACTGGCGGTGAGGAGCAGGGCCAGATCATTGGCTCTCTCGGCGGCGCGCACTGCCTCGTCCGCGGCCCGGCCTGCGTCCCCCTCGTTGCCGAGCCGGGAGAGAGAGTCGGCCAGCAGCACCGCCGCCTGCGCCCTGGTGAACGACTTGGCGTCCAGGGAAGAGCTGGCCAGCAGCTTCTCCGCCCGGGCTGCGGCCTCGCGGGAGCGACCCTCGGCGAGGTCGAGCCGGGCGAACTCCAGCTCCGGGGCTGGCGAGGGGAAGCCAGCGCCCAGGGTGCGGTCCAGGCGGAGCGCCTCCTCCAGGGTGGTGCGGGCACGGGAAAGCTCGCCGGCGTCCATGGCCACCCAGGCCAGGCGGCAGAGGAGCCGCACGGCGTCACCTGTGGCACCGGTGCGCCGGGCGGTCGCCAGCGCCTCGGAAAGCAGCCCTTCCGCCCGGGTCACATCTCCCTGGTCATGGGCCAGGGTGCCCAGGTGCTCCAGCACCTTGGCCACCCCCCAGGCATCGCCACTGGCCAGTCGAATGCGGCGAGCCTCATCGAATTCTTCCCGAGCGGGGGCCAGCTCCCCCTGAGCCCGCCGGGCCATCCCGCGCTGCACGTGGGCGGCGGCCAGCAGCAGGCGAGCACCCAGAGCCTGGGCGGTGGCTGCGGCGCGGTCGGCGGCAGCCAGCTTGCGGGCCGGGTCGGCATCATGCAGCCACGCCTCGGCCAGGTCGATGCGGGGGTCGCTGCCCTGTGGCGGTGGGAGGGCTCGCAGGGTGTCGAGCACCGCGGCTGCCTGGGCATCGTCTCCGGTCTTGGCCAGCACCGACGCCAGGGAGAGGCCGTAGTCCAGGTTGTCGGGGTAGAACTCCCACAGCACCCGGGCCAGCTCCACGGCCCGCCCCCACTCCCCCGATCGTTCGCGGTACCCCTGCTCGGCAGCCAGCTGGGCCTCGCGCGGCAGGGGTCCGGAGAGCCGCCAGGCCAGCCGCGATTCCTCTCGGGCGCGCTCGCCATCCCCCAGCCACTCCCAGGTGTCGGCCAGAGCGGCGTGGGCCACCGCTGAATCGGGGTCCACCGCGATGGCTCGCTGGAAGGCCTCGAGGGCGCCGGGGAAGTTGAAGCGGCGGAGGGCAAAGAGCCCCTGGCCCAGGTGCCGGGCCCCCTCGGGGGAGGAGGGCAGCATCGCCGCCAGGGTGGCCCTCTCCCCCTCGCTCAGGGGAGGCAGCCCCAGGGCCTCCCGCAGCCGCTGGCCGCCCTCGTCCACCAGGGCCAGCAGGTCCGACAGGGGACGAGTCACGGCGATGACCAGCAGAGGTTCACCCCCGAGGGTGTCCTGCAGGGCGAGGTCCAGGCGCACCTGGCCGTCGGGCCAGTTCCCCTGCACCAGGTAGGAGCCGCTCGTCAACAGGTCTGCTCCCGCTGCCCGGCCGACGCGGGTGGCAGTGGCGGGGCTCAACGGGCCGGCTGGCCGAACGCCCAGCTCCTGGCACACCCGGTGGGCGATTTCCGGCGGCAGCACCCGGACCCGGCCGCCGCTGGACAGCTCGGTGGCCAGAAGGTGGGTGAACGCCTCATCGAGCCAATCGTCTTCGTATCGCCCGGAGAGGTTGCCGAACCCCAGGACCACCAGCGCTCGGCGGGCCGCCACCGTCGGCGGTGACGGCCGTTCCGGATGCCGCCCGCTCAGGGACCAGAGGATGGTCGCTCCCACGATCACCGCTGCGGCGACTGCCCAGAACAGCCATCCCCGTCGGTGGCGGGTTGGCGCGAGGGTGGACTGAGGAGAGGACGATGGCAGAGCGGTCGCCGGCGGCTCTTCCGCGGGGGGTGGGTCGGCTGCGCGGACCTGGGCAATCAGACGATAGCCGCGGCGGGAGACGGTTTCGATGTAGCGAGGGTGGCGGGCGTCGTCACCCAGGACGGCGCGCAGCTCCTTGATGCGCTGGGTGAGCGCCGCCTCGCTGACGATGCTGTCCTCCCACACCCGGTCGAGGAGCTCCTCCTTGGTGACCAGGCGGGGGGCGGCGCGCGCCAGGTGCTCCAGCAGCGCCGCCAGGCGGGGCGTCAGCTGGACGCGCTGGCCCTCCACCCGCACCGACCCCTCGGCGGGGTCGAACAGCACCTCGCCAATGCAGAGCGGGCCGGTCGGAGGGGTTGCGGTCATCGACGTCAGAACTCCGTCATCAATCTATCACTTCTCTGTTGAGACTTGCGTACCGCGGCGACCGATCCTGGCAACAAGCACAGGACATCTGGCGGGAATCAGAGGTCCACAGGAGGCGGTGATGACGCGTGTTCGCTCTCGGCTCTGGATTCTGGTCGGTGCGCTGCTGGTGATCGGGGTTCCCCCGGTGCACGCCGTCTTCACCGGCACCGACGTCTTTCTCCCCTCGGTGGGAGCGAGGCCTGGGGTGCCCCCGGCGGTGTGGTACACGACGATCTGGGTGCACAACCCCAACGCTAGCGCCGCCAACGTCACCTTCTATTTGCTGGAGAGGCAGGAAAACCTCTCCCCCAGGACCTACACCGACACCATCC
>JABRVY010000463.1:0-4953 GCA_039961755.1 Acidobacteriota bacterium
CCCTGACTCGCCGATGCACCAGCAAGGCCACCAGCCCCATCCCCCCGTCGGTGACCCCCGAAAACCACACCGACCACGCCGTGTCGGTGAGCGCCGCCGACGCCAGCAGGAACACGCAGGCCAACGCCTTGGTCACCACCAGCAGGGTCACCGTTCCGCTGCGGTGGTACTCCAGGAGGTAGCCCGTCGCCACAACGAAGTGAAAAACCCCGGCCTGCCGCAGGAAGAACAGCGGCTCGGCCCCCTCCCAGCCGGCAAACCGCACCGCCCAGGCCGGCACAGCCAGCAGCAGCACGCCAATTGCCACGCTGTGCGCCGCAATCAACCACACGAGCCAGCGCTCGAGCCGGGCCCAGGGGACGCTGGCCCCCATTCGCTGGTTCATGTCTGTCGTCCCCGAAAAGTTACCGGGTCTTCCCACCAGATGTCCGCCGCCAGCGGTTCCTCGCGCCTCTTCACTTTCACCCCCAAAGAACCCAGGTGCTCGACCACCGCAGCCATGGCCTCATCGACGGCGCCGCGGGCCACCTCCGAGAGCCCCGGGCCCACCCCGCACCGCTGCGGGACCACGCCGACGAGCACGACCTCCCTCGGTCCCTCGCCGCCCAGTTCAAGCATGTCCAGCGCTTCCAGCAGGCCCGGATCGTGAGGGGAGAGACGAGCCGAACGTGGCGCGGCCCGCAGTTCCTCCCCCCGGAACACCCGTACAGCGCCGGGGGGCTCATCCAGCGCGACGGTGTCCACCACCACAAGAACCGCTGCGCCATCGATGAACGGGATGAGATCCAGACCCGGGGTACCCAGATCGGTCACCGTCACCCGATCCGGGAACTCGAAGCGGGCGAGCAGCTGCTGGACGACGAACGGGCCGAACCCGTCATCGCCCATGAGGACGTTGCCCAGGCCAACGACGGCGACCCGCCCGCCTCCGGGCGGGTCGCCCTCGTCCAGCTTCCCCTTCACAGCGTCCGCACCCGCGACAGCTCCCTGCCCGTCGGGTCGAGGGTGTGGATGGCACAGGCCAGACAGGGGTCGAAGGAGTGCACCGTGCGCAGCACCTCCAGCGGCCGTTCAGCGTCGGCAATCGGATTGCCAACCAGGCAGGCCTCGTACGGCCCCTTCTGTCCCTTGGCATCGCGCGGTCCGGCGTTCCAGGTGGAGGGCACGACTGCCTGGTAGTTGGCGATCTTGCCATCGCGAATGACCACCCAGTGGGACAACGTCCCCCGCGGCGCCTCGTGGAATCCGAAGCCGCGAATCTCTCCCCTGGGGTATTGCCAGGGGGTGAAGATATCCGTGTCCCCCTTGCCGATGTTCTCCACCAGCAGCTGCCAGTGCTTGAGCGCCAGCTCGGACATCACGGCGGCGCGGATACCGCGGGCCGCGTGCCGGCCCAGGGTGGAGTGGAGGATGGCCGGCGACAGCTTCGTCTTGGCCAGCGAGCCGGCGGTCTCCAGTACCGCATCGGCCCAGCGCTTGATGGGCTCGTGCCCGAGGGCGTACCCCACCAGCACCTGCGCCAGCGGCCCCACCTGCATGGGTTTGCCCTGGAAGCGGGGGGCCTTCACCCAGGAGTACTTGCCGTCGGGGTTAAAGTCGGTGTACTTGGGGACGGTGTCCTCCTCCCATGGGTGGCGGTCCCAGTCGCCGTCGTACCAGGCGCGGGCGATGGACTCGCTGACGTTGTCGCGGAAGTAGGGGTCGTCGAAGCTCTTGATTTCCTTCACCGTGCCCAGGTCAGCGTTGAAGATGGTTCCCCCCGGCAGGTCGAACACCTTGCCGGCCCGGTCCAGCGGCAGGTCGGGAACGGCCAGATAGTTGGTCACCCCCTTTCCGTAGGGCAGCCAGTCCGCGTACATGGCGGCCACCGCGGCCAGATCGATCAGGTAGACCTGTTGCACGAAGGCCGCCGCCTGCTCCAGCAACCCCTTGATCTTGTAAAGCTTGTCCATGTTCAGTGTGGCCGGGTTGTCGAGGTTGATGGCGTTGGCCACCCCGCCCACGGCGAGGTTCTGGATGTTGGGCGTCTTGGAGCCCAGCAGGGTCACCACCTGGTTGGCGATCTTCTGGTACTCCAGGGCCTGGAGGTAGTGGGCCACCGCCAGCAGGTTGACCTCGGCGGGCAGCTTCATGGCCGGGTGTCCCCAGTAGCCGTTGGCAAAGATCCCCAGCTGCCCGCGCTCCACGAACTCGGCGAGCTTGGCCTTGACCGCCCGCATTTCATGCTTGGAGTTGCGCGGCCATGCCGACAGGCTCTCTGCCAGCGCCGCAGCCTTGTCGGGGTCGGCCTTCAACGCCGACACCACGTCCACCCAGTCCAGCGCCGAGAGCTGATAGAAGTGCACGATGTGGTCGTGAAGGCAGTGGGCGGCGATGATGATGTTGCGGATCAACTGGGCGTTGAGGGGGATCTCGATGCCCAGGGCGTTCTCCACGGCGCGCACCGAGGTGATGGCGTGGACGGTGGTGCAGACGCCGCAGATGCGCTGGGTGAACAGCCAGGCGTCACGGGGATCGCGCCCTTTCAGGATGGTCTCGATGCCGCGCCACATCTGCCCGGAAGACCAGGCGTCGCGCACGGCCCCGCCCTCCACCTCCACGTCAATGCGCAGATGCCCTTCGATCCGAGTGATGGGGTCGATGACGATGCGCTTGCTCATCGTGTGTGCTCCTTAGTGTGCCTCGGCGCCCTGCCGGGCACCGGCCAGGATCGGGAACCGCTTGACCAGGACGATGTACACCATGATCTCCAAGGCCACGATGCCGAACGTCACGAACATCTCGGGCACGGCGGGGAAGTAGGACCACCCCGGGCCAGGGTTGAAGGCGATGAGGTAGGTGACGAACCGGTACAGCGAGCCGGCCAGCACCACCAGCATGCCGATGCGGAACAGACTCCCCGTCTGACTCCGGGTACGGGCGTTCAACAGCATGACCGCCGGCGTCAGGAAGAGGGCCATTTCCACGAGGAACCAGAAGCTCAACCAGCCAGAACTGAACACCAGACTCAGTCGACCCCGAGCGGCCAGGTCGACGAGTCTGATGATCACGTAGGCGAAGAGCAACCCCGCGATGACTCCCCCCAGTGACGCCAGCATCGGGGTCTCGTCCTTGCGCTTGAAGGCCCGAGAGGACAGGGTCGATTCCAGTACCACCACTCCGTAGCCCATGGCGATGCAGGAAACCAGAAACAGCAGCGGCAGCAGGGGAGTGTGCCAGAGTGGATGCAACTTGTTGTGAGCCAGCAGCATGACGCTGCCGAGGGAGGACTGGTGCATGGTGGGCAACAGTAGCCCCAGGGCAATGATCCACAGCAGCGCCCTGTCCAGGATCGGGCTCATCGAGGTGGCCAGGTTCCGCAGGAAACCCGGCGGGCCGTCCTTCCACTTCTCGAGAAACGCCGGCGACATCTCGATCCACAGCACGATCACGTAGGCCATCACGCACAGGGCCACCTCGAGCAGGGCCGAGG
The DNA here is from genome assembly GCA_039961755.1 of Acidobacteriota bacterium. Lineage (GTDB taxonomy): Bacteria > Acidobacteriota > Thermoanaerobaculia > Thermoanaerobaculales > Thermoanaerobaculaceae > CALEVZ01. The sequence goes on from JABRVY010000463.1 coordinate 3,473, forward strand.
AGAGGTTCCACCAGCGCCAGGCAAAGGGCAGTTTCCAGATGTTCCAGTAGCGCCCCACGTCGATGACGATGGCCACCGCCGCCAGGGAGTACCCCAGCGCCGACGTCAGCACCGCCGGACGCACCAGCGGGTGGTACTTGCCCTTGTTGAAGATGTACACCAGGATCGCCATGGCATAGCCGCCGCATCCCAGTGCGGTGCCCACCACCACATCGAAGGCGATCCAGATCCCCCAGGGGTAGCCGTCGGAGAGGGCAGTCACCGGGCCCAATCCGGCGATGAACCGCCAGGCCGCCATCACCACCCCTACCCCGAACACCAGCATGAGCCAGCGGAAAGCCGGTGTGATGATGGGTCCGCCGACCGGAACGGCTCGTTCACTCATGGCCGCCCCCCTTCTTGCGGTTGCGCAGCATCACCGCCCCCAGCGCCACGTACAGCACCACCGGCGCGATGAAACCCTTGTAGATGCCGTGCTGCACGGTGCGCACCAGGTGCGGCACCGGTTCCTCGTCCAGCGTGGGCAGCCCCAGTTTTTCGAACGGCACATCCCGGGCGGTCAGGTAGAGCACCTGGGTGCCGCCGCCGTCACTTTCGCCGAACACCTTGGGGTAGTAGTGATCCGGCTGTTCGGCCAAACGTCGTTTCGCCTCCGCCAGCAGTTCCGGATAGGTTCCATAAATCACCGCGTGGCGTGGGCAGACCTCGCAGCAGGCCGGGATTCCCCCTTGGGCGATGCGGTGGGAGCACAGCTCGCACTTGACCACCAGGGGAAAGGCCTTGTCCCACTCGAACTTGGGGATATTGTAGGGACACGCCACGGCGCAGTAGCGGCAGCCGATGCAGCGGTCGCCCTTCCAGGTGACGATGCCGTGCTCGCGCTTTGCGAAGGACCCCATCATGCACGCCCCGACACACCCCGGGTCCAGGCAGTGCATGCACTGCTGCTTCATGTAGGAAACCTGGCTTCCCTCTCGGTACAACTTGATGATGTTCTTGGTGCGGCCCGACAGATCCACGGGGTCGTCCCACAGGGTCGAGTGGGCCTCGTACTCCAGGTTGTTGGCCTTTCGGCACGCCACCACGCAGGTCTTGCACCCGATACACAACGTGGCGTCGTAGAGCATTCCCACGGCATCCGGTGGGGCTTGGGGGCGACGCGCGGTGGATGCCGCAGCGGGGGCTGCCACCGCCGCCGTGGCTGCCGCCGTCAGGCCCTTGAGCAGGGCGCGTCGGTCCACGGCCATGGCTACTCCTCCTTCTGGGCGGATGGCCCCTCACCCAGCTTCTTCGAAGCCATCAGGCCAGCCCCGATCAGCGCCCCGCCCACCAGCCCGGCGACGCCGGTGGCCACCGCGCTCACCCCGCCCCGCTCGGGGTGGATGGGCGGGTAGGTGTCGGGCGGGGCGCTGATCGGGGCTGGCCTGATGGCTTCGAAGAAGCTGGGTGAGGGGCCATCCGCCCAGAAGGAGGAGTAGCCA
>JABRVY010000464.1:0-4155 GCA_039961755.1 Acidobacteriota bacterium
CACGAGCAGCCACCCCACCCCCGCCAGCGCCGCCGGACGGCGCAGGCCACGGCGCCACAGTAGCACCGCCAGGGCCGCCAGGAGCACCCAGAGGAGGACGATGGGAGTGACCAGGGCGGCGGCCAGCTTGCGCAGCTGGTGAGCGGTATCGCCGCGCAGCTGCCCCAGGGTCAGGGCGGCGGCGCCCAGGACAGCGGTCGCCACGGCGCAGCGGAGCAGAACTCGCCGTTTCATCGCTCCGCTCCGCCGGCGCTGACCCTCCCCCCGGGGAGGAGCGGGAGCGACTCCGAGGGCGACCCCTCACCTCGCCTGCCGGTGTCGCCGGGAGGGGGGACGGGGCAGGCTCCCCTCACCGCTCCTCACCCGCCGGCGGCCAGCTGATCCACCAGGGCCACGTAGGCCCGCCGTGCCTCCTCGGCGGACATCCCCTTGCGCCTGGCCCAGGCGTCGTACTTGGCGCGGCCCACGAAGTCGAAGAAGCCGGGCTCCTCGCCGTGGACATCGCCGGCGGTGGCCTGCTTGTAAAGCCCGTACAGCTCCAGCAGCTGCTCGTCCGACGGCCGCCTGGGCAAACTCTTGGCACGGGTCACCGCGGCGTCGAACTCGGCCTCCGAGGTCATGGCGAATCCCTCCCTGACGCATCATAGCGACGGCGGCGATGGGAAGGACAGGTGGCAGAGGCAGGAATGCGCAGGTCCCGGCCGCAGATCCTCCGGTGCCAGGGGGTGAGACGATGGGATATCCCACCTTGTGACCTCACTCTCGACACCCCCCTTGACCTCCGACTGCTGTTCCCATGGTGTACACTTGATATATGGATACCCGGCCTGGAAGGGCCGCCTGGAGAGCCCGGGGGATCTCTGGAAGCCAATGAGCTGGTGTGCCTTCACATGCCAGGCGTGAAGTCGTGAGGGTGGTGATGTGAAACGTCAAGATCTCGTGGCAAACCCAGGTGAGCGCTGCCAGGCAGGTGTGCCGTGACGGCCGAATCCTTCCTTCATCTGGGCACGGCAGCCTGCCTGCTGGTGGCCGCGGCGCTGGCGGCCGGGGTTGCCCGGAGGGACGCCTCTCCCACCCCGTGGCGGGCGGCAGCCATCGTCCTGGCTGCCCTCGGTCTGCTGCGGGCTCTCCTCACCGGTCGCTCCCTCGGGGGGGCAGTTGAACTCCTGCTGGCCGCTGGCCTCCTGGCCTGCCTCGCCGCCCTGGCTGCCGCCGCCGGGAGGGTGCACCACCTGGCTTCCCGGGCCGCCGCGCTGGGGGAGGATCTGGAGCGCAGCGAGAAGCGCTACATGTTCCTCCTCAATAGCCTGCCAGAGGCGTTCGTGGTCCTGGAGGGAGAGACGATCTTCTTCGCCAACCGGGCGTTTGCCCGGATCTTCGGGGTCGAGCCGAAGGCGGCCCTGGGGCGACGTCTGGAGGAGTTTATCGTCCCCGACTGGCGGGCAGCTTTTCGGGATCGCCATGGCCTGGAGTCGACCACCCCGGGAGTCGGAACGCGTCGGCTCGAACTCCTGGTCGTGGGCGAGGGGGGACGGGAGATCTGGGTGGAGATGCGATTGGCCACCTCAGGTTTCGAGGACCGCCCGGCGGAGGTGGTGCTGATCGCCGATATCAGCGAGCGGCGCCGGGCAGAGCGCCGGCTGCAGCGCATCACCGAGACGATGCTGGAGCTCGGCGGCGACTTCGATGCCAACGTGCGCAAGCTCACCGCCCTGTGCGGCGAACTGCTGGGCGCCACCTGCGCCATGTACAACCGGCTGCAGGGCGAGATGCTCTGCACCCTGGCCGGCTGGCAGCTGCCGCCCGACTACCCGACCGTCGACCGTGCGCAGGGACACCTCTGCCATGACCTGATCCGCGCCCGTCACGGCGAAGGTCCGCTGGTGGTCGGGGCCCTGGCTCAAACCCCCTACGCCGACAGCGACCCCAACGTCCGCCGCTACGGCCTGTCCACCTACGCCGGTTTCCCGGTGGCCAGCCGCGGACGGACGGTGGGTTCGCTGTGCGTGGTGTACCAGAAGGAGGTGAATCTCACGCCAGCGGATCTTCGGGTATTGCAGGCGCTCGCCTCGGCTCTGGGAATCGAGGAGGAGCGGCAACACGGGCGGGAGCTCCAGCGGGCGGCGCAGGAGATCGCCGAGGCCACGGAACACGCGGGCACCCTGCCGGCGCTGTGCGGCATCATTCACGACATCGTCAGCCGGTTCTTTGCGGCCCCCAGCTTCTTCATCGCCGTGCTCGACCGCGCCACCGAGACTCTCGCCTTCCCCTACTTCGCCGGCGGCGGAGAGGCTCCCGAGCCTGGTCCGCAGGGGCGTCGCCTGATCGACGAGGCGCTGCGCTCGGGACGGGTGGTGATCATTTCGCCGGAGATGGGCGCCCGGCCAGATGAGAGGAACGCGGAAGAGGACCAGCCGGCGTGGGTCAGTTGTGTGCTGGTGCCACTGGAGGACCGCCAGGGTCCGTTCGCCGTGCTGGGGGTGGCAAGCACCAGCGACGGCGTGGTCTATTCCGGCTGGGAGGAGGGGGTGCTCACGGTGCTGTCCAGTCAGGTGGCGCGGGCGGTGGAGCACCTCCTCTCGGAGGAGCAGCTCCGGCAGTCGGAGCTGAAGTACCGCACCCTGGTCAACCGCATGCAGGATGGGGTGTTCTTGCTCCAGGGGTCGCGCCTGCTGTTCTGCAACGAGGCGCTCGCCAGCATGCTCGGCTACTCACCGGCAGAGCTGGAGGGCAGGGAGTTCCTCGCTCTGGTCGACCCGGAGGATCGGGAGCTGGTACTGGAACGCTATCGCCGGCGGCAGGCCGGTGAAGGAGTGCCGGAGGAGTACGAGTTCCGCCTGCGGCACGCCGACGGCCGCCGGGTGGAGGTGCTGCTGCGGGTGGGTCTGATCGAATACCAGGGCCGACCCGCCACCCTGGGCACCTTGCGGGACCTCACCGAGCGCCGGCGCCTGGAGGCACAACTGCGACAGGCGCAGCGGATCGAGGCGCTGGGCCAGCTGGCGGGTGGCGTGGCTCACGATTTCAACAACCTGCTCATGGCCATCCAGGGCTCGGCCCAGCTGCTGCAGCAGCGTCTCGGAGAGGGGCCACGGGAGGAGCTCGCCACCATCCTCTCCGCCAGCCGGCGCGCCGCCCAGCTGACCCGAGGGCTCCTGGCCTTCGCTCAGCGGCAGGTGCTGCAGCCCCAGCCGCTGGATCTCAACCGCCACATCCAGCAGATGCTACCTATCCTCCGCCGGGTGATCCCGGAGAGTATCGGCATCGACTATCTCCCCTCGGCGTCGCCCCTGGTGGTGGAAGTGGATACGGGACAGCTGGATCAGATTCTGATGAACCTGGTGGTCAACAGCCGCGACGCCATGGAAAACGGCGGCCGGATTCTCATCCGCACCGCCGCCGTGGAGATCGGCCCCGACTACAAGGAATCCCACCCCTGGGCCAAGCTGGGAGGTTACGCCCACCTGCAGGTGTGCGACACCGGGTTGGGCATGGACGCCCAGACCCTCGCCCACGCCTTCGAGCCGTTCTTCACCACCAAGGGGCCGGGGCGGGGTACCGGCCTGGGGCTGTCCACCGTCTACGGGATCGTCAAGCAGCACGGCGGCATGATCGACGTCGCCAGCGAGCCCGGCAGCGGCACCATCGTGGACGTGTACTTCCCCATCGTCGACAGGGTGCCGCTGGACGAGGCACCCCGGGTCGAGGGCCAGGCAGATGGGGGCTCGGAGCGCATCCTGGTGGTGGAGGACGAGGAGGAGGTGCGCCAGGTCCTCCGGGAGGCCCTGCGCGAGGCCGGCTACGAGGTGTGGGAGGCGGGGGACGGCGCCGCCGCCCTGGACGTGCTGCTCTCCGCCGGTGACGGCGTGGCGCTGGTGATATCCGACGTGGTCATGCCGCGCCTGGGGGGGAAGGAGCTGCTGCAGGCGGTACGATCCCACGGTTTCACCGTGCCGTTTCTCTTCTCCTCCGGCTACGGAGAACCCTTCGTCAACCACAGTCACCACGGCGGCGGGTCCGGCGAACGCGTCGCCTTCATCGCCAAGCCCTACGGGATCGAGGAGCTACTCCGCAAGGTGCGAGAAGTTCTCACGTCAGGCCCGGCGCCGGCATGATCCCCGGGGCACCGGGATGACCGACGTCGGGCGCCTCAGG
>JABRVY010000465.1:0-2900 GCA_039961755.1 Acidobacteriota bacterium
GTACCAGCTGGGCCGCCTGCCGGCGCTGGGCGGGGGGGTGTACGCCGGGCTCTCGGTGGAAACCGGTGATGCCTGGCTGGCCGGGGCGCGGCCCGACCTCGCCGACTGGCGCCGCTCCGCCGCCGCGGTGTTCGGGGCCGATACCGCTCTCGGCCCCCTCTACCTGGCCTACGGCGTGACCAGCGGCGGCAAGGACTCCTTCTACCTCTACCTCGGCCGCAGGTTCTGACGTGCCGGCTCCAGGATGAGCCGGCCAGTTCAGGACCTTCTCTTGTTCATACTCTCGTTGCCGCTGTGGCGTGACAGATGGCTGTGGAAGCGGCAGTTCGCCCTCCAACATGGTCGTGGCCGCCGCACGGCGTTTTCGTTCCCCATGGCCATCAGCCGTCGCCATGAACGAGTGGTACAACGGCTCTGGCGGCTTTCGAAACCAGGAGTGCCGGCGGCACCGACGGCGGCGAGCGGCGTCCCGGCGGCGGCGGTCCAGGTCGCGACCTTGTGAAGGGTAAAGATCATGAGGTAAAATCCATTTAAGGTCCTTTACTAAGAAGGGAGAGAAGGGCAATGCATGTGCAGAGGCGGTTCTCATCTTTGAAACCGAAGTATATCAATGAGGTAGCAGCACGAGCCGGGGCGGCGGTGGCGGCTGCTGCGCTGCTTCTTTCGTGCGCAGCACCGCATGGGGGCGGAGGTGAGAGCGGCGCTGGCGCGTCCGTCGAGCGGGGCGGGTACCTGGTTGCCGTACTGGGGTGCAGTGACTGTCATACGCCGTTTCGGATGACTCCGACCGGACCCCAGCCGGACCCCTCCCGGGCGTTCTCTGGCCACCCGGCGGAGATGGAGCTGCCGCCTCCCCCACCGCCGCAGGGCCCGTGGCTGCTGGCCGGGGTGGCCACCAACACGGCGTTCGCCGGGCCTTGGGGCATCAGTTACGCCACCAACATCACCCCCGACGAGGAAACCGGGCTGGGTGTCTACACCGAGGCGTCGTTCATCGCCGCCATGAGGGCCGGCAGGCACCTGGGGGCAGGACGTCCCATTCTGCCGCCGATGCCCTGGGCGGCCTATGCCCACATGACCGACGAGGATCTCAAGTCGGTGTTCGCCTACCTCAAGACCCTGCCACCCATCCGCAACGCCGTGCCGGAGGCGTCGCTGGCGCTGCCGCCGGGCACGTAAGGCGCTGGCCTCCCATCGGAGTGCGCAAACGTCGCTGTGACGGTGCCCGTTGCGAAGCGTGCGCCATGGCGGCGGGTGGGGATGGCGTGCGACCCGGCCCAGGGCGTGACCGGGGGGAATTCTTCCGCCGTTGGGCTCACTCGGACATCGCCAGAGGAGCGGCGGCTCGTGCTCGCTGCCTCCCCCGTAGGGTCTCGGTTGAACGAACCCTGCGCATCGCCCGTGGACCTGCCGCCCGACAATCCAGGACGGCCGGGACGCGCCCGCGCCGGGCGCGGCGGAGCCGCCGAGGGGGACCCACGGGCGAGCGGGGATGCTCGTGTCCACCGTGACGCCTGCCGCCTGTTGGCGCCCTCGAGGGCAGGCCGGAGAAGCCGTCGAAGCCCTCGCGATCTCGGGCAGTGAGGCGGTGCTGAGCAGTGACGCCCCGGCGGGGGGCGCCGGGGCGTCGAAAGCTTTCAGGCGTGTCGATCAGGCGTGCCGGGCGGCGAAGTCCTCCATGAAGGCCACCAGCGTCTCCACCTGCTCCACGGTGACGGCGTTGTACATGGAGACGCGGATGCCGCCCAGGGCGCGGTAGCCCTTGAGCCCCACCATGCCGTTCTTCTTGGCCTCGGCCACGAAGGCGGCGTCCAGCTCCTCGCTGGGGAGGTTGAAGTCCACGTTCATGAAGGAGCGGTCCTCCTTGACCGTCACGTAGCCGCGGTAGAACTCCGGGTAGCGGTCGATGCAACCGTACAGCAGCTCCCCCTTCTTGCGGTTGTTGGCCTCGATGACCTTGAGGCCGCCGATCGACTTGTTGTAGGCAAGCACGTTGCGCAGGATGTAGATGGAGAAGCACGGCGGGGTGTTGAAGAGGGAGTTGTTCTTGGCGTGGATCTTGTACTGCAGCATGGAGGGGAGGGCCTCGGAGCACATCTCCAGAAAGTCCTCCCGGATCAGGACCACCACCAGCCCCGACGGCCCCAGGTTCTTCTGGGCGCCGGCGTAGATGAGTCCGAAGGGGCGCACGTCGAAGGGGCGCCACATGAGGTCGGAGGACATGTCCGCCGCCAGGGGGATGCCGCCGGTGTCGGGGAAGGTCTTCCACTGAGTGCCGTAAATGGTGTTGTTGGAGCAGATGTGAACGTAGGCGGCGTCCGGGTTGACGTGGATCTCCTCGGGGCGGGGCAGGCGCCGGAACCCTTCGTCCTTGGTGGAGGCGATCACCCGGGCCGCCTCTCCGGCGACGATCTTCGCCTCCTTGTAGGCCTTTTCTGCCCACTGGCCGGTGATGATGTAGTCGGCCTTGCGCCCGGAGTGGAGGATGTTCATGGGCAGCATGGCGAACTGCAGGTTGCCGCCCCCCTGCAGCAGCAACACCTTGAAGTTGGGTGGGACGTCCAGGAGCTCCTTGACGAGGGCGATGGCCTCCTCGTGTACCGCGTCGTACTCCTTGGCGCGGTGAGAGATCTCCATCACCGACATGCCGGTGTTGTCGAAGTTCAGCATCTCCGCCTGGGCTCGCTCCAGGGCGGGCAAGGGCAGGGCCGCGGGGCCGGCGTAGAAGTTGATCACGCGCTTGGTCATGGCATCCTCCTCGGGCGGGTCGTTCCCGCTACACCTTGAAGTTCTCCAGGATGGCCACCACCTCGTCACCGATGCGCAGCAGGTTCTCCTTGGAGGAGGCGCCGATGTGGGGGGCCATCAGGACGTTGGGGGCGGAAAGCAGGGGGCAGGAG
>JABRVY010000466.1:0-7841 GCA_039961755.1 Acidobacteriota bacterium
GGTCCGGGGAAGCCATGCTGCTGGTGCGGGCGATGATCGCCGCCGCCCACGCCGATGGCACCGTGGACGAGGAGGAGCAGCGCGCCATCCTGGGCCGGCTGTCCGCCGAGGACCTGGGTGAGGAGGAGCGCGCCGCCCTCACCCGGGAGCTCGCCAACCCCCTCACCCCGGAGCAGCTGGCCGACCAGGTCACCTCGCCGCGGCTGGCGGAGGAGGTGTACGCCGCCTCCATGCTGGCGATCCGGGTGGACTCGCCGGCGGAGCGAGAATACCTGGCACGGCTGGGGGCGTTGCTGGGTCTCGATGACGAAACACAGGCGCGGCTGCACCGCCTGCTGGGGGCGTCGCGGCCCTCCTAGCCGCCACAACCCTGGCCGGGGCGCTGCGTAGAACACCGCGACGCACGTGGAGGAGGAAGCGATGGCGCAATGGTACCTGTCCTACGACAACCAGCGGTTCGGCCCCTTCGATGAGGAGGAGGCCCGCGCCCGCGCCGCCGGCAGCCCCAACGGGTGGGCGTGGCGGGAGGGTTTTTCGGAGTGGAAGCCCATCCGCCAGGTGCCGGAGCTGCAGGGGGGTGGAACGTCGACGGCCGCCACGGTGTCACCGCCCCGCCGCGGGGCCGCCGACGAGATCGACTACAAGATCGTGGGCGCCGAGATGCAGTTCGTGGAGATCGAGCTCGACCCCGGCGAGAGCGCCGTGGCCGAGGCGGGGGCCATGATGTACAAGGACCCCGCGGTGGTCCTGCACACGGTCTTTGGCGACGGCAACCAGCAGGGCTCCTTCATGGACAAGCTACTGGGCGCCGGCAAGCGCCTGCTCACCGGGGAAAGCCTGTTCATGACCGTGTTCACCCACCAGGGCTCGGGCAAGGCCAGGGTGGCCTTTGCCGCCCCCTTCCCCGGCAACATCCTGCCCATGCACCTGGCGCAGCTGGGCGGTCGCCTGATCTGCCAGAAGGACTCCTTCCTCTGCGCCGCCAAGGGGGTGTCCATCGGCATCCACTTCCAGCGCAAGATCCTGACTGGCCTGTTCGGCGGCGAGGGGTTCATCATGCAGAAGCTGGAGGGGGACGGCATGGTGTTCGTGCACGCCGGTGGCACGGTGGTGGAGCGCCAGCTGGCGGCGGGGGAGGTCCTGCACGTGGACACCGGCTGCGTGGTGGCCTTCCAGGACGGGGTGGACTTCGACATCCAGCAGGTGGGGGGGATCAAGTCCATGCTGTTCGGCGGCGAGGGGGTCTTCTTCGCCGTGCTGCGCGGGCCCGGCAAGGTGTGGCTGCAGTCGCTGCCCTTCTCCCGGCTGGCCGGCCGTATGCTGGCCGGGGCGCTGCGCAAGGGACGGGAGGAAGGCTCGGTGCTGGGGCCGCTGGGGGGCCTCCTGGACGGCGACAACCGTTTCTGACGCTGCCAGATCAGTCCAGCGCCACCCGCTTGCGGATGTACTCGGCGATGACGTCGCGGGCGTAGCCCAGCACCTGGTCAGGGGGATCGTCCGGGTCGCACAGGGCGGGGGTCTCCAGGATGTCGGCCACCATCTCCTCCCACCACGGCGCCCCCCGCACCCGGGCGACGCCGTCGGGGTGGAGCCCTGCCGCTTCCATCTCGGCGGCGCCGGGGGGTACGAAGGCCACGGTGGTCGAACCCGGCCGGGCGAGGGTGACGCGCTCCTGCAGCCAGGCGATGATGCGGCGCAGATCCTCGGGGTGCACATACCCTCCCTTCATGGGCATTTCACCACGCTTGCTACCATGGCGTCACCCAGGGGAGGGACAGCCTGTGCGCAGGTGGAGTCGATCGGTGTGGCAAGGAGTGCTGGTGCTGGCGCTGGCAGTGATCCCGCGAGCCGCCGCCGGGGGGCTCGAGGATGAGCTGGAACGCGCCTGGGTGGGCGCCTGGGTGGTGGTGCGGGTGGAAGTGTCCTCGGATTGCTCGGGCACCTACACCAACAACGAGGTGCGCGGGCGCCTGGTGAGCAGCAGGGGCAGACACCGCTTCGGCGACGGGGAGCTGGCCCGGGTGGACAAGCTCAGCTTGCGCTCGGAGCGGGTGGATCTCTACCTGTCGCTGGCCTCCTCCATCCTGGTGCCGCGCCAGGATGGCCCCTTCACCCTTTACGACGAGCGCTCCTGCCGGGTGCAGCTGATGGTGGAGGTGCCCCGGCCGGTGCTCAAGGCGGGGGTGCGGCGAGAGGTGGACGCGGTCCTGCTGGAGGCGGTGGAGCGGCACGAGTCTGTCGCCATCGCCCGCCAGTCCGGGGGGTGGAACCGGCGCGAGCGCGACCCTCTCCCCGCCGACTACGAGCTGACCCTGGCCCGCCACGCGGCGTGGAAGGCGGAGGAGACCAACCGCGCCCTGGCGCGGGCCCGGCAGGAGGCGCTGGAGCAGGCCAGCTCGGCGCTGGAGCGGGTGGGGGAGGACGGCGACTACCTGGCCGGCTTTGCCGCCGGGGTGGAGGTGCAGCGGCGGCGGTCGTCGCCCTCCTGCGGCTCGCTGGTGGGCGCCCGCTTCGACAGCGACGAGCAGCGCCCGCCGCGGGAGCGGCAGGGAGACTCCCCGGCCGACCGCTCCTTCAAGCGGGGCTTCCGGGACGGCCAGCTGGTGCTGTGGGCCACCCGTCTCGCCCGCACGGTGGAGGGGTGCTTCGTGCCGGTGCCCCCCCTACCGCAGTAGCGCCGCGGAAAACGCTGCAAACAGGCGGGAGAAGACCGCCGCCGAGGGGGCGTGCTGCGCCCCTCCGCCGGGGCGTGTCCCCTCCTGGCGCGCGAGCCAGCTCTCCCGGCTTGTGGGGACCAGCGGCTCCAGCCGCCGCGCCTGCAGGCTGCTGTTCAGCGCCGGCAGCTGTCCGCTCTGGAGGGCCTCGACCTTCCCCCGGGCGGTGGCCAGCTCCCCCTGCAGCACGCGAAAGCGGTCCAGCTGGGAGGCGGTGGGGCGACCGCCGTAGTTGGTGACGGCACTGTACAGGGCGGCCAGCTTCTCGCGCAGCTGCTCATCCCCCGACAGCCACCCCGCCTCACTGGTGGAGACCAGGGTGGGGCGGATCTTCTCCAGCTCGCCGGCGAACGCCTCCAGCTGGCGGCGCAGCCCGTCCCGGGCGGGCAGCCGCCCGATGCGCTGGCGTGCCTGGTCGCGCAGCTCCACCAGGGAATCCACCAGGAAGGTGAGGGAGGCAAGCTCCTCGTAGAGCTGCATGGCCAGCCGCTGCTGGGCGGCGCGATCCTCCGGCGGGTGCGGGGTGCGGGGATCGGCGACCAGGGTCACCTGTCCCTCGACACTGCTGGCACCCTTCACCAGCTTGACCGTGTACGTCCCCTCGGCGACGCGGGGCCCCAGGAACGCCGGGGCCAGCGCCGAGGCGGGGGGCAGCTTGGGGGGCGGCAGGCGCATGGGCCAGGCCACCCGGTTGAGGCCCGCCCGCCGGGAGCCCGGCACGGTGGAGAGGAGCCGGCCCTCGGAGTCACGGATCTCGAGTTTGAGATCGCCGAAGATGTGGCGCCTCTTCAGCCAGTAGGTGATCACCGCTGCCTCGGGCGGATTGGCACCGACGAACTCGTCGTCGCCGTTGAACTCCTGCTGGCGGGCCAGGATCGGCATCTCCACCGGCCGGCCCGGCAGCAGCGCCACCTCCTCGTCGAGGGTGGCCGCCGACAGGGCGCGCAGGGGGGTGAGGTCGTCCAGGATGTAGATCCCCCGCCCGTGGGTGGCCACCACCAGGTCCCCCTCCCGGGGGTGGATGACGATGTCGTGCACCGCCACCTTGGGGATCCCCCCGGCGAAGCGAGCCCACCGGGCGCCCCCGTCCAGACTCACGTAGAGGCCGAACTCGGTACCCAGGAAAAGCAGCTCCGCGCTCACCGGGTCTTCCTTGATGACCCATGCGTACCCCTCGATGTCCGGCGTGGCCAGGGACATCCACGTGACCCCGTAGTCGTCGGTGCGGAACACGTAGGTGGCAAAGTCGCCGCTGCGGTGACCGTCGAGCGTGACGTAGGCGCGCCCGCGGACGTGGGCGCTGGGGGTGACGCTGGACACCCAGGTGCCCCCGGGCACGCCCGGGAGTCGGGTGATGAGGTTCGCCCAGCTGCGGCCCCCGTCGCGGGTGAGCTGCAGGTGGCCGTCGTCGGTGCCCACCCAGATCACCCCCGGCTCCCCCGGGGCCTCGCCGATGGCGTAGATGGTGGTGTTGTTCTCGGCGGTGGAGTTGTCGATGGTGAGCCCCCCCGACTGCCGCTGCCGCTGGCGGCGGGGGTCGTTGGTGGTCAGGTCGGGGGAGATGCGCTCCCAGGAATCCCCCCTGTCCCGGGAGCGGAACAGGTACTGGGCGCCCACGTACACCGTGCCCCGCTCGTTGGGCGAAAGGTGAATGGGGGTGTTCCAGTTGAAGCGCAGCTCTCCCTCGCCGGCCCCGGCGTAGGGCTTGATGTCCTTCAGCTCCCCCAGCCGGGTGTCCACCCGCAGGATGTTGCCCCCCTGGTACTCCACGTACACCCAGCGGGGGTCCTCGGGGTCGGGAAAGGCCCAGAAGCCGTCACCATAGCCGATGTTCTCCCAGTGCCGGTTCTGCACCCCGCCGGAGGCGCGTGATGGGCCCTTCCAGGTGCCGTTGTCCTGCAGCCCCCCGTAGACGTTGTAGGGGCGCTCCAGATCCACCCCCACGTGGTAGAACTGGGCCACCGGCAGGGAGCGCAGGAAGCGCCAGCGCCGCCCGCGGTCGAAGGAGTGGTAGACCCCGCCGTCGGTGCCCAGGAACAGCTCGTTGCGGTCCCGAGGGTTGATCCACAGGGCGTGGTGATCCGAGTGGACGTTGCCCCCGCTCAGGATCGGCGAGGTGAAGGATGCCCCGCCGTCGGTGGAGACCGCCAGGGCCAGGCCGGGCTTGTAGACGGTGTTGTGATCGCTGGGGTCCACCACCAGGTGAGCGAAATAGAAGGGGCGCATGCTCACGCTGGTGGAGGAGTTGACCACGGTGAAGCTCTCCCCCAGGTTCTCCGAGCGGTAGAGGGCGGTCTTCCCCCCCTCCACCAGGGCGTACACCACGCTGGGGCGTGAGGGAGCCACCGCCACGGCAATGCGCCCCTTCTCGCCGGCGGGCAGCCCGGCGGTGAGTTCCTTCCAGGTCTCTCCCCCGTCCACCGACTTGTAAAGCCCCGAGCCCGGCCCCCCCGAGTGAAAGAAGTCGGGCCAGCGCCGCACCTGCCACATGCCGGCGTAGAGGATGCGGGGCTCCTGGGGGTCCATGGCGAGGTCGGAGCAGCCGGTGGAGTCGTTGACGTACAGCACCTTGCGCCAGGTGGCCCCGCCGTCGGTGGTCTTGAAGACGCCGCGCTCCTCGCCGGCGCTCCACAGCGGGCCCAGAGCGCAGACGTACACGGTGCGGGAGTCCCGCGGGTGGACCGCGAGGGCGGCAATGCGCTCGGAGGCCGCCAGGCCCACCCGCTGCCAGCTCTCCCCGCCGTCGCGGGAGCGGTACACCCCGTCGCCGATGGACACCGAGTTGCGCACGTTGCACTCCCCGGTGCCCACCCAGACGGTTCTGGGGTCCTGGGGGTCCACCCGCAGGGCGCCGATGGACTGCAGGTGCTCGTCGAAGACGGGCTTGAAGCTGATGCCAGAATCCGTGGACTTCCACACCCCGCCGCTGGCGGTGCCCACGTACAGGGTGAGGGGGTCCCCGGGCACCGCGTCGATGGCGGTGATGCGGCCGCTCATCACCGCCGGCCCCAGGGCGCGGGCCGAAAGCCCCCCGAAGGTGTCGCTGGTGATCTTGATCCCCTCACTGGTACTCACCTGCGCTGCCGCTACCCCGCCGGCGCACCACACCACGAACCCCAGGATCTTGCGCATGGAAGTCCTCCCGGTTCGCCCCCGCTCAGCGGGAGGGGGCGGTGCCCTTCTTGGCCGCCGGCATGGCGAAGAGGGAGTCCTCCAGCGGCACGTCGAGCTCCACCTTGCTGAAGGTGAGCGTCTGTCCCCCCGGCATCCCCTTGGCCCTGGAAGACATGGCGTGGGGGATCAGGAGTCCGCCCACCTCCTTGTAGTCGCCCACCGAGGATTCGAACTCCACCTCCTGGCCGCGCAGGGTGCGCTTGCCCTCTCCCCGGATTTCCAGGAAGTACTCGGCGTCCAGGAAGACGTACGACACGTCGCCGTTCTTCTTGGTCACCTTGAGCTTGTAGGCGTCGGTGCCCTCGATCTTCTCCTTGCCCACCAGCTCCACCTGGTGGCCCTTCTCCTTCCAGTTCACCAGCTCGCCGTCGAAGTCGGCCTGCTCGCGGATCTCGGCGAGCTGATCTTCGGGCATCTTCTCCGGATCGGAGCTGCCCATGAAGGGCATGACCATCCACCCTGTCTGGCCGTCGTAGGCCTGCACCCCGGTCATCCCCTGGAAGGTGAACTCCAGGCGCAACTTGTTGGGACGCTTCCACTGCCACACGAAGGGTGCCTCCATGCCGCCACCCATGCTCATGGTGCCGGTGATGCGCGCCGAGGAGACCGAGGTGATGCGCTCCAGGCCCCCCCGTGCCTGGTAGTTCTTGGCCAGGATCTCGTCAAGGGTTTGCGCCTGCACAGCGCCCGCCCACAGCGATGCACCCACAGCGATGACCATCGTCACGGCTCGAGCCTTCACGGGTCTTTCCTCCTTCACTCGCCCCCTTCCCGGGGCGCGACCATTTCGTCCCCACCTCCTACGTCGGTGAGGGCCCAAGGTTCTCACCACCCCCGGCAGGGGCGCCAGAGATCCAGCACCCGCTCCCCGTCCACGACGTGAAAGACGTCGAAGCAGGCGGCGGCCAGGCAGGAGTGATTGGGAACGATGCGCAGGCGCGAGCCGGGGGGGAAGGCGGCCGCCACCTGCGGGGTACGGGCTCGTACCGTACCGTGCTCCTGGGTGAGGGAGGCGAGGTGCAACTCGGGCAGCGGGCGGCACTCTTCCGCACTGCACACCACCCCGAAGCCGCAGCCGGGGTCCAGGTGGGTCGGCCCCGCGTCCTTGGAGAGGGCCAGGGCGCCAGCGTCGACGACGAGGGTGCGGCGCTCGGGGTAGCACCCCACAACGGTGGTCAACACGGTGAAGGCGCATTCCTCCAGGGTGCAGGAACCGAGGGCCGCCTGGAAGGCGTCGAAGAAGACGTAGTTCCCCGGCCGCACCTCGTCCACCCCGGTGAGATGATCCACCGCGCAGAGGGTGGGGGTGGAGCCGACGCTCACCTCGCCGACCGCGATCCCGGCCTGGCGCAACGCCCGCGCGAGGGCCGCCGTCACTTCCCGCTCCTGCACCGCCACCGCCGCCACTTCCTCGAGACTGCGGCAGGCGTAGGCGTGGCCGGCGTGGGTGAGCAGGCCCCGCAGCTCGAGGTGGGGGCTGGCGGCCACCTGCGCCGCCAGGGCCACCGCCTCCTCTGACGCCGGATCCACCCCGCAGCGGTGGGCGCCGCAGTCCACCTCCACCATCACCCCCAGGCGCAGGCCGGCCGCGGCGGCGGCCTCCTCCGCGGCAGCCGCCACCCGGGGGTGGTCCAGGGTGAGGGTGAAGCGCTCCAGCCGACGGGTCAGCTCCAGCGCGGCGGGGAGGCGATGGGGGGCGATGGGCACCGCGTAGGTGATGTCCGGGACGCCGTGGTCGGCGAAAAAGCGCGCCTCGGCCAGGGTGGACACGGTGATGGCCGCCGCCCGGCCGGTCAGCTGGAGTCGGGCCACCTCGGCGGTCTTGTGGGTCTTTACGTGGGGGCGCAGGCGCACCCCCAGGCGATCGGCGCGCCCGGCCATGCGCCAGCAGTTGGCCTGCAGGCGCGGCAGGTCCACCAGGGCCGTCGGGGTGGGGAGGTGCTCCAGGGAAAG
>JABRVY010000467.1:0-11714 GCA_039961755.1 Acidobacteriota bacterium
CCAGCAGCCCGCTGAGCCCGGCCTGCACCAGCTCCAGGTTGCCGTCCCGCGCCACCGCGACCACCGGTCGGCCCAGCGCCATGGCGTCGCGCACCGCCATGCTCACCCCGGCGCCAGCCCAGGAGGCGTCGGCCACCAGGTCGGCGGTGGCCAGCAGCGCCGGGGTGTCGAAGCCCTCGTCGGTCACCGCCACCGTACCCCCGAGGCCCATTTCGGCGGCCAGGTCCAGCACCTCGTCCCGATCGCCCCGGCCTGCACAGGCGGCCAGCAGCAGCCGCGCCCCGGGCAGGCGACGGAGCACGGCCGGCCAGGCGTTGAGCATCTCCCCTCCACCGCGCCACGATCTCACCCCCAGGTGGACGACCAGCGGCTGAGCCTCGGCCACCCCCAAGCGCTGGCGGAGGTCCCTCGCCCCCGCCCTGGCGGTCGCCAGCCACGGCAGGTCAGAGCCATCCCGGCAGACGTGCACGCGGGTGGAGGGCACGCGAGAGGAGGTCCGGAGAGAGGAGGCCACCGCTCCGCACGGCGCCACCACCGCGGCCACGGCGGGGCTGCGCAGCAGGGCGGAGGAGGGAGGACTCAAGGGGAAGGTGAGACCGCGGCTGACGACCAGCGGCACGCTGGTCTTTCCCGCTGCTGCCAGCCGTGTCGCGGCGGCGGCCCTGACCCCGTGGGCGTGCACCACGGTGGGCCTCCACTGATCGAGGGTGCGGCGGAGGCGGAGAAGGGCGAGGGGGCCGAGGGGGAAGCGCAGGGAGAGGGCAACCCTGGCCACCGGTGCGTCCGCACCCAGCGTCTCGATGACGGCCGGATGGGCGATCACCCCTACCGCAAGCCCTCTCTCCGCCTGTCGGATCGCCAGGCGGAGGACTTGGACGGCGACGGCACTCCCCGCCCGGCGGGCGGCGACCACGTGGACGAGCAGGGACGCTGCGGTTCCCCTTGGGGGAACATCGCCGCCCCCGCGGCGGGGCCGCGGGGGCGGGTTCCACAGGGCTGGGAATCTCACATCACCGCGGTGGGAGGCGCCGGCTCATCGGCCGCCCCGGCCTTGCGCAGCGGCACAAGGATGAGATAGAGCGCCAGGCCGATGGCCACCACCAGGGAGAGCACCGCCGGGGCCGCCCAGGTGAGGGTCCAGAAGCGGTCGCGGAAGAAGACGATGGCCGCCACTCCCAGCCCCATGAGGGCTTCGCCGGCGATCAGGCCGGAGGCCGCCAGCACCCCGGCGTTCTCCACCCGCGCCCGCTGCGCCTCGTTGTACTGCCGCCTGGTCTGCAGGTGGTTGACCACCGCCCGGATCATCCCCCCCACGAAGATGGCGGCGGTGGTCTCCAGGGGCAGGTACATCCCCACCGAGAACAGCATGGGGCTGCGCACCTTCACCAGGATCAGGGAGATCCCCATGAGGATCCCGACGATGACCAGCGGCCAGGCCATCTCGCCGCCCACGATCCCCTGGGAGAGGGTGGCCATCAACCCCGCCTGGGGGGCGGCCAGGGCGCGGTCGCCGAAGCCGGAGCCACCCTGCTTGAGGTTGGAGAAGTGCAGCACGTAGAGGGGAAAGAACATCACCGCGCCGGACACCACCACGCCGATGAGGTTGCCCACCTGCATCTTCCAGGGGGTACCGCCGAGGATGTGCCCCACTTTGAGGTCCTGCAGCATCTCACCGGCCACCGCCGAGGAGACGCAGACCACGCTCGCCACCCCCAGCACGGCGATGACCCCCTGGGTGCCGGAGACGCCGATGATCACCATGGTGAGGGCGGCGATGATCAGGGTGGCGAGGGTCAACCCCGAGATGGGGTTGTTGGAGGAGCCGATCATGCCCACCAGGTTGCCCGACACCGCGGCGAAGAAGAATCCGGTGATGAGCATCACCACCGCGGCGGTGATCGCCCCCCCCACCACCCCGGAGAAGTAGGCGTAGAGCATGCACATCACCACGAACACCGCGGCCACTCCCCCAAGCACCACCTTGAAGTTGAGGTCGCGGTCCACCCGGCTGGTGGCCTCGGCGGCCTGGGCGGACTTCTTGAGGTCGCTCACCGAGCGCCGGACCCCCGCCGCCAGGTTCTTGCGCATGCGGTAGAGGGTGAAGACGGCCCCCACCAGCATCCCCCCCACGGCAATGGGGCGGACGATGTACTTCCACAGGCGGTCGGCCAGCAGGCTCCACGACTCGGGGGAGTTGGCGGCCAGGTTGTGGGAGGCGGCAAAGGTGTCCATCATGCCCGGACCGAGGAAGAAGACCAGGATGGGGACGAACAGCCCCCAGGCCAGCAGGCCGCCGGCGAAGTTCAGGGAGGCCAGCTCCGGGCCGATGATGTACCCCACCCCCATGTAGGCGGGGCTCACCTTGGGGGCGGAGATGGTGGTGATCCCGCCGACGTTGGAGATGGCGTAGGCGTCCTTCTGGAACCCGAGACGCACCACGCTCTTGCCCAGGTCCCCCACGTGCACGAAGAAGTCGCGGGAGGCCTGGAAGACCTTCAGGGAGGCCAGCAGCTTCACCAGCGCCCCCACCCCCATGGCGCGGAACAGCTGCAGGGCCGCCTCCGAGCCCCGCTGCCCGGCCTTGTGGATCTCCGCCGCCGCCACCGACTCGGGGAAGGGCAGCTCCTTGTCCTCCACCATCACCCGCCGCAGCATGGTCATGAAGAGGATGCCCAGGATGCCGCCGACGATCATCAGGGCGGTGGCCTGCAGGTAGTCCTTCAGGGTATTGAAGGACCACAGCTGCAGGATGACGAAGGCGGGGATGGTGAAGATCGCCCCCGCCGCCACCGACTCGCCGATGGAGCCCACGGTCCGGGCGAAGTTCTCCTCCAGCAGGGAACCGCGCATGAGCCGCAGCACCGCCATGCCGATGACGGCGGCGGGGTAGGTGGCGGCGATGGTCATGCCGGCCATGAGCCCCAGGTAGGCGTTGGCGGCCCCCAGGATGACGCTCATGAACAGGCCCAAGATCAGCGCCCGCACGGTGAACTCGCTCATCGTCGAGGTGGCGGGCACGTAGGGGGTGAAGGGCTTTTCGCTCATCACGTTCCTCCTTCTGGTCAGCGAGCACCGGGGCGTTTTCCTGGTGCCGGCGGCGGTGTTGCCGGCATGATATACGAACGCGCCGGCGGGGGAAGAGATAGATGCCTCGGGAGCACCGAGGTGAAACGGCGGCGGGGCTGTGCGCCATGTATTGAGCGCTCACCGCTAATATTTCTGTTCTTGGAAGAGACGCAACTTGACAACGCAAGACTCAACATCTATATTGAACCCAGGTGCTGGCGGGAAGGCAGCGCCGGGGAGGGCAACCATGGCCAGGAGCAACTCATTCACCGTGAAGGCGTCGGAGGCGCTGCGGGAGGCTTTCTCGCGGGCCACCGCCCGGGGCAACCCGGAGGTGGTGCCGGCCCACCTGCTGGCGGCGTTGCTGGAGCAGGAAGACGGCCTCGCCCCCCGCCTGCTGTCGGCCCTGGGGGCTCCGGCCCAGGCGGTGGTCAACGAGACCCGGGCGCTGCTCGATCGTCTGCCGTCCGCCCAGGGTGGGGCCGAGGCGCTGCCCTCCCGGGAGCTGCGCCAGGTGCTGGAGGCGGCCGAGAAGCTGGCGCCGCAGTTCCAGGACGACTTCATTTCCGTGGAGCACCTGCTGCTGGCCCTTACCACTGTCTCCTCCTCGGCCCAGGAGGTGCTGCGGCGGGCCGGGGTCAACCGCGACAGCTTGCTGCGGGCCATCCAGGAGCTGCGCGGCTCGCACCGGGTCACCGACGACAACCCCGAGGACAAGTACGAGGCCCTGAAGAAGTACGGCCGCGACCTCACCGAGCTGGCGCGGGCCGGCAAGCTGGACCCGGTGATCGGCCGCGACGAGGAGATCCGCCGGGTGATGCAGGTGTTGTGTCGGCGCACCAAGAACAACCCGGTGCTCATCGGCGAGCCCGGGGTGGGCAAGACCGCCGTCGCCGAGGGGATCGCCCAGCGGATCGCCGCCGGCGACGTGCCCGAGACCTTGAAGGACCGGCGCATCGTCGCCCTGGATCTGGGGGCCATGATTGCCGGCACCAAGTACCGGGGGGAGTTCGAGGACCGTCTGAAGGCCCTGCTGAAGGAGGTCATCGCCTCGGAGGGCCAGGTGCTGCTGTTCATCGATGAGATCCACACCCTGGTGGGGGCGGGGGCAGCGGAGGGGGCCATGGACGCCGCCAATCTCTTGAAGCCCGCCCTCGCCCGCGGCGAGCTGCACTGCATCGGTGCCACCACCCTCGCCGAGTACCGCAAACACATCGAGAAGGATGCCGCCCTGGAGCGGCGCTTCCAGCCGGTGTTCGTGGGGGAGCCCTCGGTGGAGGAGACCATCGCCATCCTGCGGGGCCTGAAGGAGCGCTACGAGGTGCACCACGGGGTGCGCATCACCGACGCCGCCCTGCTCGCCGCCGCCGCCCTGTCGGCCCGCTACATCACCGACCGCTTCCTCCCCGACAAGGCCATCGATCTGGTGGACGAGGCGGCCTCGAGGCTGCGCATGGAGATCGACTCCCTGCCCACCGAGATCGACGAGCTGGAGCGGCGCTCCCTCAAGATGGAGATCGAGAAGCGGGCGCTCGCCAAGGAGTCCGACGAGGCGTCTCGGGAGCGCCTGGAGGAGCTGGATCGCGAGCTGGCGGAGCTGAAGGAGCGCATCGCCGCCATGAAGACCTCCTGGCGACACGAGAAGGAGCTCATTGCCCGCATCCGCGCCCTGAAGGAGGAGCAGGAGACCCTGCGGGAGGCGGCCGAGCGGGCGGAGCGCGCCGGGGAGCTGGAGCGGGCCGCCCAGCTGCGCTACGGGGAGCTGCCCCGCATCGCCCGGGAGCTGGACCAGACCACCGCTGCCCTCAAGGAGTACCAGGCCCGGCACGGCTCCCTCCTGGCGGAGGAGGTGACCGAGGAGGCGGTGGCCGAGGTGGTGGGCCGCTGGACCGGCATTCCCGTGGCCAAGCTCCTGGAGGGGGAAAAGGTCAAGCTCCTGGAGATGGAGGACCGCCTGCGTCGCCGGGTGGTGGGCCAGGACGAGGCGGTCACCGCTGTGGCCACGGCGGTGCGGCGGGCCCGGGCCGGCCTGAAGGATCCCAACCGCCCGGTGGGGTCGTTC
Organism: Acidobacteriota bacterium; assembly: GCA_039961755.1. GTDB lineage: Bacteria > Acidobacteriota > Thermoanaerobaculia > Thermoanaerobaculales > Thermoanaerobaculaceae > CALEVZ01. The sequence goes on from JABRVY010000467.1 coordinate 5,129, forward strand.
CTCTTCCTGGGACCCACCGGGGTGGGCAAGACCGAGCTGGCCCGGGCGCTGGCGGAGTTCCTGTTCGACGACGAGCGGGCCATGGTCCGCCTGGACATGTCCGAGTACATGGAGAAACACTCGGTGGCGCGCATGATCGGCGCCCCGCCTGGGTACGTGGGGCACGAGGAGGGGGGGCAACTCACCGAGGCGGTGCGCCGCCGCCCCTACTCGGTGGTGCTCCTGGACGAGGTGGAGAAGGCTCACCCGGACGTCTTCAACGTGCTGCTGCAGATCCTCGACGACGGGCGCCTGACCGACGGCAAGGGGCGGACGGTGGACTTTCGCAACACGGTGGTCATCATGACCTCCAACATCGCCTCCCACCTCATCCAGGAGTACGGGGAGGGGGAGCGGGAGCGCATGCTCGCGGCCATCCACGGTGAGCTGCGCCGCCACCTGCGGCCGGAGTTTCTGAACCGCATCGACGAGGTGCTGGTGTTCCACCGGCTGGGTCCGGAGTCCATGCGCGCCATCGTCGACATCCAGCTGGAGCGGGTGAACCAGCTGCTGGCCGACCGCCGCATCCGCCTGGAGGCCGACGACGCCGCCAGGGACCTGCTGGCCCGGGAGGGGTTCGACCCCGACTTCGGCGCTCGCCCCCTGAAGCGCACCATCCAGCGGCTGGTGCAGGACCCCCTGGCGCAGATGGTACTGGCGGGGCGGGTGGGCGACGGCAACACGGTGGCCCTCACCGTGCGGGAGGGCCGGCTGGAGCTGGAGCCGGTGGTGGTCGCCGAGCCGGTGGAGTGAGGCCCCCCGGCCTCGCGCCGCCGCCGGCGGGGCCGGCGGCTGCCGCGCCGCCGCGGCAGCCGTGGGAGGCCCTTCGCCCTCCTGTCACTCACCGGGCCGGTGGCGGGGTGGGGGACTCCGAGTCCAGCGAGAAGCGAATGGTGACGGTGAGGATCACCGGCACGGGCTGGCCCTCCATGGTGGCCGGCTCCCAGCGCCACTGCCGCACCGCCTCCACCGCCGCCTCGGTGAGGCCGAAGGGCAATCCGCGCAGCACCTTGATGTCGGCCGGGCGGCCCTGCTCGTCGATGATGACGTCCAGGATCACCACCCCGACCACCCGTTCCCGCCGGGCCTCCAGCGGGTACACCGGGGGAACGCTGTTGATCTTCCTGGGTTCGGTGATGCCCAGGTGGGGGCCGAGGCGGTACGGTGGCACCCGAGGCGAGGGCGCCGACGGCGGCAGGGGGGGCTCGGCGGCCGCCTCTGACCGTGGCACCAGCAGCGCCGCGCCGTCCCGCCAGAGGAGCTCTGCCTTCGCCGCCTCGGCGACGAGGCGCACGACCTCGTGGAGCGGGGCGTCGGTCACCGCCACGCTGACCGGCCGCGCCAGCAACCGCGCGTCCACCTCGATGCGCAGGCCCGACACCCCGGCCAGTGTGGTCAGGACGTCCGCCAGCGAGGCGTCGGTGAGCTGCAACGTCAGGGGCACCTCGGCCTCCCTGGGCCACTGGGGGGCGGCGCGCAGCACCGGGGTGAGCACCAGGGTGGTCGCCAGGGCGGCGATGGCGGCCCTCTGCCAGCGCCGTGGGGGTTGCTGTTTCTCGTTGGTGGTGAGCATGTGTACCCTCCTTTCCAGCTGGGCCAGGTCGGCAAAGGCACTGACCAGGGGAGTCGGGATGGCCGGCGCGCTTCGCGCCACCTGCACCAGGCAGCGGGCCAGGGGTCGCGCCAGGTGGGGGAAGGCACGGCGGACGGCGGCGTCGCAGCCCTGCTCCTCGGCCCGCCTCGCCCGTCGTACCGCCCACCAGCCCACCGGGTGCCACCAGTGCAGCAGCAGTGCCGCCGCTTCCAGCCAGCGCGCCCAGTGGTCGCGGCGCTGGAGGTGGGTGAGCTCATGGGCGAGGAGGGCGTCCAGCTCGTCGGGTGTGAGCATCGCCGGCAGGTGAGCGGGGAGGAGGAGGACCGCGCGCCCCGGGAGGGTCAGCACCGCCGGCGGCACCGCAGCCTCCACCAGGCGCAGCTGCGGCGGCCGCACGCCCAGGCGCTCGGCACACCGGGCCAGGCGCGCCGCCAGCTCCGCCTCGGGGAGCCGCCCGCGCCGGGCCGCCCGCCACAGGCCTAGCCCCCGCCATCCCCAGAGGCCGAGCAGACCCAGGGTGCCGCACCCCCAGGCCAGCCCCCACGGGTTGAAACGGGCGGCGCTGGTCGCTCCGGCGGGGGCCGGGCCGGCGAGCCGCGCGTCCACCGCCACCACCCCGGGGGCCGCGCGGCGGACCGGCTTCTCGACCAGGGGCACCGCCACCCCCGGTGGCACCACCAGCCGCAGGAGCACGACGAGCCAGGCGGCGCGCACCACCCCCGGATGGACCCAGCGGCGGGTGAGGGCGACCACCGCCAGCGCCAGCGCTGCGGCCACGGCGGCGTTGGTGAGGAGAAGGGAGAGGAAGGTCGGTGCGGTCATGGGTCCTCGGCATCCAGGCGCGCCAGCAGGCGGTCGAGCAGCTCCCGCTCCTCCTCGCTCAATCGTTCGCTGGGGAGGAGCTGGCTCAGCAGGGGCGCGGTGGCGCCGCCGCAGAAGCGATCGGCCAGCTCGTGCAGGCGCTGGCGCAGCACCTCGCCCCGGCTCATCCGGGGGGTGAAGGTGTGCGCTCGCCCCTCCCGGTGGCGGGTCACCAGCCCCTTGCTCTCCAGCCGATCCAGCAGCACCTGCACGGTGGCGTAGCGGCTGCGGCCGCCGTCGGGGAAGAGGTGTTCGGTGAGCTCACGAATGCTGGCGCGCCCCCGCTCCCACAGCAGGCGCAGGAGTTCCAGCTCGGCGGCGGTGATCGGGGCGGGGGTGCGTGGCGTCATGATCAAGCAATTTGTCTGACATCAGTATGGGGCGGGCCGGCGCCGCTGTCAAGGGGGGGTGGCCGCAGGGTCGGCGCGAAGTTTCTCGACGCGGACGGATGAAGCAAGGGCGCACCCATGGCGGACAGGAGGGCGGCGGGCGGCTGGCGGGTGGTACACTCATCTCCGTGAAGGAACGTTGCGACGGCGTGGTCACCGCCGTGTTCGGCCCGCTGGTGCGGGTACAGGTGGGTGAGGAAACCGTCGTTACCCCCTTTCGCCGCCGGCTGCGCTTCGAGGGGGAAGAGGAGGACCGCCGGCTGGTGGTGGGGGACCGGGTGGTTCTGGAGGGCAGGCCTCCCCACTTCGTGGTGACCGCCGTCAAGCCCCGCTCCACCGTGCTGGTGCGCCGTTCCCCCGAGACCGGCCGACCGCGGGTGATCGCCGCCAACGTGGACCAGGCGGTGGTGGTGATGGCCACCGGCACGCCGGAGCCCAACCCCCGACTGCTGGACCGCCTGCTGGTGGCCTGCCACGCCTCGGGGATTGCGCCCATCATCTGTTTCAACAAGATCGACCAGGGGACGGCGGGCATCGACGGCTGGATCGGCGACTACCAGGACGCCGGCTATCCCATCCTCCTGACCTCGGCTCGCACCGCCCGGGGGATGGGGCAGTTGAAGCGGGCGGTCGCCGGGCACACCACCCTCTTCTGTGGTCCTTCGGGAGTGGGCAAGTCAGCACTCTTGAACGCCATCCACCCCGGGTACAAGCTGCGGGAGGGGACCATTTCGGAGGCCACCGGCAAGGGCCGGCACACCACCACCACGGCGCAGCTGCTGCCTCTGCCCGGCGCTGGTTTCGTCGTCGACACCCCCGGGGTGAAGGAGTTCGGTCTTTGGAACTTCAGCCCCAAGGAGCTGGCCAGTTACTTTCCCGATCTGGCCCGCTGGACGAAGGAGTGCGCCTTCGGCGACTGCGACCACAGCAGCACCGCCGAGTGCGCCGTCAAGGCGGCGGTCGAGGAGGGCAAGCTGTCCTCCCGCCGCTACACCTCGTTTCTCAAGCTGGCGGAGGAGCTGGGCAGCCAGCGCTGATCACCCCGGCCCCGGGGTGATCCCGGCGGCAATTCGCTCGGCACTCCCCGCCCCGCTCCACCGGTATAGCCCCTCCGCGCCGCCCATCACCAGGGTGCCGTCGGGGAGCGGCAGCACGCCAAAGGGGGCGAAGCCAGGGGTGAGCACCCCTTCGATGGTCGCCTCGGCCAGGTTGATGCGCACCAGGCCGGGCTGACAGGGGATGTCCTGGGCCGCCAGCACGGCTCCGGAGGACACCGCCAGGGAGCGGATGCACGGCGCGGAAAGCGGCAGGCGGCGAGCCTGGCCGGTCAGGGAAACGAGCACCAGGGCTCCGTCGTCGGCGGCCACCAGCAGGTCGCGGTCGAGCCAGGCCAGACCGGCACGGGCCTTGACACCCAGGGGCCGGCGCTCCTCACCGATCTCCACCTGCACCTCGCCCGAAGGCCAGGACACCGCGGCCAGGCCGGCTGCCCCCGGACGGCGCGCGAGGGTGCGGAACGACCCCTTCCAGTACAGGGTCGGAGGCGCGCCGCCGGCCAGGTCGACGTGCTGGACCCCCTGCTCATCCACGAAAAAGAGGTCGCGACCGGTCTCCCCCACCAGGGGGAACAGCACCCACCGGGGCCAGCGCAGCAGCACCGCCTCTTCGCCGGTGCTGGCGCGGGCGACGATGTCGAAGCGCTCCCCGGGACGAACGTATACCCATCCGCCACTCTCGTTGCGCTCCCGGCACCCGGTGCGCAGGCCGGCGGGCAAGCTCTCACCGAGCAGCTCGCACACCCGGGGTGAACCCAGACTGCGGGCGTTGGCGGCGGCCAGGGCGCGCTGGGCGAGGGGAGTGGCGGGCGAGAGGGAGTCCGACGGGAGCTCGCCGCGCTCCAGGAGTCGCTGCAGCGCCGAGCGGGAGATGTCGGCACTTTCCCTCTCCACGTCGACACCCCGCAGGGTGCCGGTGGGCACCCCGGCCCCGGGCCCCTCATTGATGGCGCGGCGAAGGGCAGCGGGGAGTGACGGGTAGGCCTTGCCGCGCGCCGCGCGCCAGGCGCGCAGGAGCTCGCACGGCCGGCGACTGGCGGTTTGGGAATCAGCAAACGCCTCGAGGAGAACGGCGGCCGCGTTGGCCAGCTGGGGGCTGGCCCCACCGCGAGCCAGGCGGGCGGCGTGCGCCTCGCGCACCCGCCAGGGCACCTTGGGGTCCAGCACCTGGGCCGCAAAGGCGGCAATTGCAGAGGTCGCGTCCCGGGGCTCGAACCAGTCGCTCACCGGCCGCAGGGCCGGAGGCAGGGTGGCCAGGGCGATGCGCCCGCCGGACACCAGCGCCTCGGCCATGGCCAGCAACGGCTCGCTGCAGGCGGGGTCCGGGGCGGCAGGAACGTGCGCCGCGGCCAGCACCGCGGGCACGAGAAGGCGGGCCAGCTCGGCGGCCGTGGGTGGTGGGGAGAGTGGCCAGCGAACAGCGGCGGTATCACGGATGACGGTGGCACTCGGGGCCGCTCCCTCCACGGCCCCGAGGACAACCTGGAGGGTGCCCGGCTGGGGCAGGTGCGCTCCCTCCAGGAGCCTGTGGAGCTCCTCGGCGAGGGCGGTGGCAGGCGGAAGCTCCCACGGCGCCTGCTGCAACGAGCGCCACACCGGGTTGGCCAGCAGGGCGGCGGCGAGGGTGGGCTCGTCCAGTACCAGCTCGGCAAAGGGGCGATCCGGCCAGGGCTGCAGTTCAACGCGGGGAAGCTGCAGGGGAGTGGGCTTTTCCGGCGGCGAAGCGGCGAAGACGTCGCTGGCGACGACCAGTATGGCGACGAGAACCCGGGAAAAGCGCGTGACACCTTGACAAACGCCGATCATGAGCCCAATAATAGCTGAAGAGTGTGTACTCAAGGGAGGAGAATAGATGAACAAGTCCGAGCTCGCTGTAAAGCTGGCGAAGAAGGCCGGTCTGACGCAGGCCAAGGCGGCCGAGGTCGTGGACGCCATCTTCAACGCCAACAAGGGGATCATCGCGGTGGAACTGGATGCCGATCGCAAGGTGACGGTGCCTGGGTTCGGCACCTTCGCGACCCGCAAGCGGAAGGCGCGCGAGGGGCGTAACCCGGCCACCGGCAAGGCGATCAAAATCCCGGCGCGCAAGTACGCGACCTTCAAGCCCGGCAAGACTCTCAAGGACAAGGTCGCCAAGTAGCGCACCGCTGCGCCGCACGGCTGCGGCGCCGGAATTCTCATAAGGAGTTCCGGCGCGCCAGGGCAGCGCACGGGCCGCGCGAGGTGCTGCCCCCAGGCCCGGGTCTCTGAGGGCGCGGAAGTCTCTCTCGCCGCGGTCGCCATGGAGAGGGTGGGTTAGGGCCTACCCTCTTTTTTCTCTTTCCGGGAAGCCGCACTCGTGTTTCTGGAAGAAGGCGGCCCGGTCACTCCCAGAGTACCCGCTGGAATCCGCTCGTGGCCTCGAAGTCGAACGCCATGACGGGGCCATCGCTGCCTTCCGCCTCCAGAGAAACTCCGGGCTCTCGTTTCATCCCGAAAACCGCGGTTGGGTTCGTGACGAGAGGCCGGAGACGCCGATGATGGCGGGCGCACGTAGGGGCGAGGGCGGGAGCCGTACTCTCAAGCGTACGGCGCAGCGCCCGAGTCCCCGAGTACGCCCGCCAGCGCGGCGAAATCCGGCCTCGCAGTAGAAGCCAACCGCGGTTTTC
>JABRVY010000468.1:0-3276 GCA_039961755.1 Acidobacteriota bacterium
CCGCCCAGTTCGGCCCCTCCTTCGTGCCCCCTACCCCCAACCTGTTCAAGAACCGCTCCCAGGCCCAGGACGCCCACGAAGCCATCCGCCCCACCGATCCCGCCCGTACTCCCGAGGAGCTGGCCCGCTTCCTGGCGCCCGACGAACTCAAGCTGTACACCCTCATCTGGCAGCGCTTCATCGCCTCCCAGATGGTGCCCGCCCAGTTCGACGTCACCGACGTGGTGGTGCAGGCGGGGCGCTACGGCCTGAAGACCCGCGGCGAGGTGGAGGTGGCGGCCGGTTTCCTGCGCGTCTACCGGGAGGAGGACGCCGACGCGGCGACTCTCCGGACGGGTGCCCAACAGGAGGAGGAGGAGCTCACCTCCAAGCGCCTGCCGCCCCTGGTGGAGGGGCAGATTCTCCGCCTGGAGGAGCTCGCGGCGCAGCAGAAGTTCACCCAGCCGCCCCCCCGATTCACCGAATCGACGCTGGTGAAGGCCCTGGAAGAGAACGGCATCGGCCGGCCCTCCACCTACGCCCAGATCCTCGCCACCATCGCCGACCGCAACTACGTGGTGCGGGAGAAGGGAGCCTTCTACCCCACCGAGCTGGGCCAGCTGGTCAATCAGTTGTTGGTGGGGTCCTTCGGCGAGTTCATCAACGAACGCTACACCGCCCGCATGGAGGAGCAACTGGACGCGGTGGCGGAGGGCAAGCTCACCCTGCAGAAGGCGGTGGGGACGTTCTGGAAACAGTTCAGCGGCGAGCTGGAGCGCGCCAAGAGCGAGATGAAGTCGGTCAAGCGAGCGGGGGTGGCCACCAAGGAAACCTGCCCTACCTGCGGCAAGCCCATGCTGCTGCGCTTCGGGCGCTTCGGGGAGTTCCTCGCCTGCTCCGACTACCCCCGCTGCACCACCACCCGCGAGCCCGGCGCCCCGGCCGCGGCGGCCGAGGAGGCGCCAGCCTGTCCCGACTGCGGGGCTCCCATGCTGCTCAAGCGCTCGCGCTTCGGTCCCTTCTGGGCGTGCTCGCGCTACCCCGAGTGCAAGGGGACGCGGCGCATCGCGCAGGGGAAAACCAGCCCCAACACCCCCACCGGGGTGCGCTGTCCCGCCTGCGGCGAGGGGGAGCTGGTGGAGAAGCGTTCGCGCCGGGGCCGCGGCTTCTGGGGGTGTAACCGCTACCCCAAGTGTGACTTCACGGTGCCCCACAGGCCCCTGCCCCTCCCGTGCCCGGCCTGCGGGGCTCCCTTCGTGGTGGAAAGGAAGAGCGCCCGACGAGGAGTAGAGCACGTCTGCATCGCCGAAGGGTGCGAGTGGCGCGGGCCGGCGGAGGCTGCCGGGGGTGAGGCCGACTCGCCCAACTGAACTCTCGGGATCAAGGGTGGGTAACTGGTGAGGTCGAAAGCGGTCACGGTGGTGGGGGGAGGGCTGGCCGGCTGCGAGGCTGCCTGGCAGCTGGCCGCCGCCGGTGTCGAGGTGCGGCTGGTGGAGATGCGCCCCCAGGTGACCCCACCGGCCCATCGCACCGCCGATCTGGGCGAGCTGGTGTGCTCCAACTCCCTGCGCTCCGACAACCCCTCCAACGCCGTGGGCCTGCTCAAGCGGGAGATGGAGCTGCTGGGCTCGCTGGTCATGGCCACCGCCCGCCGCACCGCCCTGCCCGCCGGTGATGCCCTGGCGGTGGACCGGACGCTGTTTGCTACCCACATCACCGGCGCCATCCAGGGCCATCCCCGCATCACCGTGGAGCGCGGCGAGATCCGCGAGCTGCCCGCCGGAGAGGTGATCCTCGCCACCGGGCCCCTTACCTCGCCGCCCCTGGTGGCCCACCTGGAAGAGCTGCTGGGAGAAGGTTCCCTGTCGTTTTTCGACGCCATCGCCCCGGTGGTGGCCGCCGACTCCTTGCGCATGGAGGCGCTCTTCTGGGGTTCGCGTTACGGCAAGGGGGGCGGCGAGGACTACCTCAACGCTCCCCTGTCGCGGGCCGAATACGAGCGTTTCATCGATGCCCTGCTGGCCGCGCCGCGGGTGCCGGTGAAGGAGGCCGACCGCGAGGTGCCGTTTTTCGAAGGGTGTCTTCCCATCGAGGTGATGGCCGAGCGCGGCCGCGACACCCTGCGCTGGGGGCCGATGAAGCCGGTGGGGTTGCCCGATCCCCGCACCGGTCGGATCCCCCATGCGGTGGTGCAGCTGCGGCGCGACGACCTGGCGGCGGAACACTTCAACCTGGTGGGGTTTCAGACCCGCATGACCTTCGCCGCCCAGCAGGAGGTGCTGCGGCTGATCCCCGGCCTCGAGCAGGCGCGCTTCGTGCGCCTGGGGTCGGTGCATCGCAACACCTTCCTGTGCGCCCCCCGCCACCTGGATGGCGAGCTTCGCCTGCGCGCCCGGCCGCAGGTGCGGGTGGCGGGCCAGCTCACCGGGGTGGAGGGGTACGTGGAGTCGGCGGCCACCGGGCTGCTGGCCGGGGTGTTCACCGCCGCCGAGCTCTCGGGCGTGGCGCTGCCCTCGCTGCCCCGCTGGACGGCGCACGGAGGGCTGTTGCGCCACCTTACCGAGCGCTCTCCGGAGAACTTCCAGCCGGCCAACGCCGCCTGGGGGTTGATGCTCGATCCGCCGCTCGAGCTGCCCCGGGACAAGGCCCGTCGCCGCCTGCTGGCCGCCCGGGCTGCCCTGGAAGCGGTGGCGGAATGGCGAAGGGCGCTACCGCCGCCTCCCCCGGCCTAGGGATGTACCGCCCGGCCAGGCCGGGACGAGGGGCGGTGGGCTCCGGCGGGCGCGCCCCCTCCGGTCAAGGGCGGTACACTGGCGGTTGATGTCCTGGAACCTGGAGGAGTTCAGCGCCTACCTGCGGGACGAGCGGCGGGTTTCCCCCCACACCCTGCGCGCCTACGAGCGGGAAGTGGCGGCCTTCGCCGGGTTTTGCCAGCGGGAACTGGGGGTGGAGCGACCCCGCGACGTCACCCGGGCTGCCCTGCGCGCCTTCCTCGCCCACCTTCACCTCCAGCGCCTGGCCCGCACCTCCATGCAGCGCGCCCTGGCCGCGGTGCGCACCTACTTTCGCTTCCTGCTGCGGGAAAACGTGGTGAGCGCCAACCCGGCCCGCTCTCTCGTCGGTCCCCGCGCCGCCCGCACCCTGCCCGACGTCCCCACCGCCCCCGAGGCGGCGAGCCTGCTGGAGGCCCTGCCCGACACTCCCGCCGGCCGGCGCGACCGCGCTGCCCTGGAGTTGCTGTACGGCGCCGGGCTGCGTGCCGCCGAGCTGGTGGGGCTGGATCTGGACGATGTGGAC
>JABRVY010000469.1:0-2500 GCA_039961755.1 Acidobacteriota bacterium
GGTGGAGCGGGAGGGTGGGGTGGCCTTTCGCTACTGCTCGGCACGTGGTGAGACGCGGCCCGACGCCAACCCCAACGGGGCCCTGGCCAACGTGGCCGGGCTGGTCAACCGCGAGGGGAACGTGCTGGGCCTGATGCCCCACCCGGAGCGGCGGGTGTGGTCGTTGCTGGGCGGGGAGGACGGCCTGCCGCTCGTCCGCGCCCTGGTGGAGGTGGCATGATCGCCTGGGACGCCCCCGCCACCCTGGCCATCGCCCGCGAGCACGGCCTCACCGAGGAGGAGTGGCAGCGCATCCTCGCCGCCCTCGGGCGCACCCCCAACGTCACCGAGGTGGGGGTGTTCGCGGCGCTGTGGTCGGAGCACTGCTCGTACAAGTCCTCCAAGGTGCACCTGCGGCGCTTCCCCACCCGCGGCCCGCGGGTGGTCCAGGGGCCGGGGGAGAACGCCGGCATCGTCGCCCTGGGCGACGGCTGGGTGGCGGTGTTCAAGATGGAGTCGCACAACCACCCGTCCTTCATCGAGCCCTACCAGGGGGCCGCCACCGGGGTGGGGGGCATCCTGCGGGACGTCTTCACCATGGGGGCTCGCCCCATCATGCTGCTGGATTCCCTGCGCTTCGGCGAGCTGGAGGCGCCCCGCATGCGCCACCTCCTGGACGGGGTGGTGCGCGGCATCGGCGACTACGGCAACTGCGTGGGGGTGCCCACGGTGGGCGGCGAGGTGGACTTCCACCGGGCCTACAACGGCAACATCCTGGTCAACGCCATGTGCGTGGGGGTGGCGCGGCAGGACAGGATCTTTTACGGGCGCGCCTCGGGGCCTGGCAACCGCGTCATCTATCTGGGGTCCAGGACGGGCCGCGACGGCATCCACGGCGCCACCATGGCCTCGGACGTCTTCGACGAGGAGGCCGCCGCCCGGCGGCCCACCGTGCAGGTGGGCGACCCCTTCACCGAGAAGCTGCTCATCGAGTGCTGCCTGGAGCTCATGGATGCGGGCCTGATCGTCGGCATCCAGGACATGGGGGCGGCGGGGTTGTCCTCCTCGGCGTTCGAGATGGCCGCCCGGGCCGGGTGCGGGCTGGAGCTGGACCTCTCCCGGGTGCCGGTGCGGGCTCGAGGGATGACCCCCTACGAGCTCATGCTGTCGGAGTCCCAGGAGCGCATGCTGATGGTGGTGGAGCCCCGCCTGGTGCCGCGGGTGCTGGCGGTGTGCGCCCGCTGGGGGCTGGAGGGGGTGGAGATCGGCCGCGTCATCGCCGAGCGGGAGGTGCGCGCCTCCTTCGCTGGGCGGCCGGCGTTTCGCCTGCCGGTGGCGCCGCTGGTGGACGATGCCCCGGTGTACGAGCGGCCACGGGTACCGCCGGTGCCGGCGCCGCCAGTGACGCTGCCGCACCTGGTGGGTCGCGACTGGGGAGCCGACCTGCGGCGCCTGCTGTCGCGGCCGCAGATGGGGTGCTCCCGCTTCATCTGGGAGCAGTACGACCAGTCGGTAGGTGGGGCCACGGTCAGCGGGCCGGGGGCCGACGCGGCGCTGGTGCTGGTGCCGGGCACCCGCCTGGGGGTGGCGGCCACCACCGATTGCAACGCCCTGGCGTGCTCCCTCGACCCCCGCCAGGGGGCCGCCCAGGCGGTGGCCGAGGCGGTGCGCAACCTGGCCTGCGTGGGGGCGGAGCCGGTGGGGGTGACCGATTGCCTCAACTTCGGTTCGCCCGAAAACCCCCAGGTGGCCGGCCAGCTGGTGGCCGCCATCGAGGGCATGGCCGAGGCGTGTCGCGCCTTCGACGTCCCCGTGGTGTCGGGCAACGTGTCGCTGTACAACGAGACCTCGGGCCAGGCGATCCTACCCACACCCACGGTGGGGATGGTGGGACTGCACCCGCAGGTGCGCCACGCACCGCGTTCGCGCTTCGCCGAGTCGGACGCCGTCTATCTGCTGGGGCCGCTGGAGGGTGAACTGGGGGCCTCCCGCTACCTGCAGCTGGTGCTGGAGCTGGAGGTGGGCCCGGTGCCGGCGGTGGACTACGCCGCCGAGCGGGCCGCCGCGGCCGTGGTGCGGGAGCTGGTGCGGCTGGGGTTGGTGGCGGCGCGGGACCTCTCCGACGGTGGCCTGGCGGTGGCGGCGGCGGAAATGACCGCCGCCGGGGTCGGGGCGGTGCTGGAGCTGCCGGCCGGGTCGTCGGAGGCGCGGGCGCTGTTCGGCGAGTGGGGTCCGCGGTACCTGCTGGCGGTTCCGCCCGCCTGGGAGGGCGCGGTGGTGCGCGCCGCCGGGGAGCTGCCCCTCACCCGCCTGGGGGTGGCGGTGGGGGAGCGCCTGATCATCCGACGCGCCGGCGAGACGCTCATCGACGAGTCGGTGGGCGAGATCGCCGCGCTGCGGGAGGTGGGGCTGGGATGGCTGGCGTGATGAGTCACCCGGCGGGGAGCGAGCCCGACAAGGACGACTGCTTCCACGACGAGTGCGGCGTCTGCGCCGTGCTCGGCCATGCCGACGCCGCCAA
>JABRVY010000469.1:7500-10082 GCA_039961755.1 Acidobacteriota bacterium
GACTGCATAGAAGTGACTCTGCCGGCACAAGTAGCGATAAAGGAGATGAAAACTCTCCTCGCCGGAAGCCTAAGGTTTCCTGAGCAAGGTCAATCCGCTCAGGGTTAGTCGGTCCCTAAGGTGAGGCCGAACGGCGTAGCCGATGGGAAACGGGTTAATATTCCCGTACCACTGTGTTCTCGTTATCACGATGGGGTGACGCAGAAGGATAGGCCGGACTGGCATTGGATGTCCAGTTTGAAGCGTGTAGGCGGGGGTGGCAGGCAAATCCGCTGCCCCGATAACGCCAAGGCGTGATCTCGATCCCTTTCAGGGAGCAAAGCGGCTGATTCCACGCTGCCGAGAAAAACCTCTAAGGAGAGGGCACGGTGACCGTACCGGAAACGGACACACGTAGGCAGGGTGAGTAACCCAAGGCGCTTGAGTGATCCCCCGTGAAGGAACTAGGCAAAATGACACCGTAACTTCGGGAGAAGGTGTGCCTCTCGTCGTGTAGATCCTCGCGGTCGAAGCGATGGGAGGTCGCAGTGAAAAGGCCCAGGCGACTGTTTACTAAAAACACAGGACTCTGCAAACGTCAGAAGCGGACGTATAGGGTCTGAAGCCTGCCCGGTGCCGGAAGGTTAAGGGGAGGGGTCAGCCGCAAGGCGAAGCTCTGAACCGAAGCCCCGGTAAACGGCGGCCGTAACTATAACGGTCCTAAGGTTAACACAACGCTAGCCTTAGTAAAACTGAACCATATGCGGGAAACTCCTCGAAAACCGCACGGTACTCGTTGCGTTGACGACGCGGCAGTAAGAATCCGTGGGACATGGGGACAATCCGCAGGGAAGGCCTCGATGATGATGCGAGGAACCCTCAGAGACTTGATGTTCGGGGTTGGCCATGAACCTTGAGCCCCAGTGGATCGTCGGGTTTGTCGACGGGGAAGGCTGCTTCCACGTCGCCATCAACCGGCATCCGGACATGAAGCTGGGATTTCAGGTTCTTCCAGAGTTCACCGTCGTGCAACATGAGAGTGACGCGCAGGTGCTGTACGCGCTCAAGGCTCACTTCGGATGTGGCGTGGTGCGTCGCAACCACGGCAGCCGAATGGCCTTTCGAGTTCGTAATCTGGCGCACCTGGCGGAACGCATCGTTCCGTTCTTCGAGAAGCACCACCTGAAGACAAGAAAGCGGGTGGAGTTCTTGAAGTTCCGGCGCGTCGTGCTGCTCATGCAACGCGGTGAACATCTCACAGCCGAAGGGCTGGGAAGGATCGGGGACATCGCCTCGGCGATGAACCGCGGCCAATCAAGGTAAAGTCCGGCTCTTCTGGAAACGGAAGAGGTGAACCGAGCGAAATTCCTTGTCGGGTAAGTTCCGACCTGCACGAAAGGCGAAACGATCTGGGCGCTGTCTCCACGGGGGGCTCAGCGAATCTGAAGTACCGGTGAAGATGCCGGTTACCCGCACCTAGACGGAAAGACCCTGTGCACCTTTACTACAACTTGCCACTGAATCTCGGTGTTGTATGTGCAGGATAGGTGGGAGGCTGTGAAGCCGGGGCGTCAGCTTCGGTGGAGCCGTCGGTGAGATACCACCCTTATAGCCTCGAGGTTCTAACCCAGGGCCGTGATCCGGTCCGGGGACACTGGCTGGTGGGTAGTTTGACTGGGGCGGTCGCCTCACAAAGTGTAACTGAGGCGCCCAAAGGTTCCCTCAGGCTGATTGGAAACCAGCCGCAGAGCGCAAAGGCACAAGGGAGCTTGACTGCGAGACCTACAAGTCGAGCAGGGACGAAAGTCGGGCTTAGTGATCCGGTGGTCCCGTGTGGAAGGGCCATCGCTCAACGGATAAAAGGTACGCCGGGGATAACAGGCTGATCCTGCCCAAGAGTTCACATCGACGGCGGGGTTTGGCACCTCGATGTCGGCTCATCGCATCCTGGGGCTGAAGCAGGTCCCAAGGGTTCGGCTGTTCGCCGATTAAAGCGGTACGTGAGCTGGGTTTAGAACGTCGCGAGACAGTTCGGTCCCTATCTGGTGCGGGCGGAGGATACTTGCGGAGAGTCGTCCTTAGTACGAGAGGACCAGGACGAACGGACCTCCAGTGTACCAGTTGTCGCGCCAGCGGCAGCGCTGGGTAGCTGTGTCCGGATGCGATAACCGCTGAATGCATCTAAGCGGGAAGCCAACTCCAAGATGAGGTATCCCGGGCCGTAAGGCCCCTGAAGGCCTCTGGTAGATGACCAGTTTGATAGGCGGGAGGTGTACGCGCTGTGAGGCGCTCAGCTGACCCGTACTAATCGGCCGTGCGGCTTGACCACACATCCCTTCCCGAAAAGCTTGTTTTCCGCCGCGAGCCCAATTGAGTTGTTAGAATTTTCTTGCAAGTTTTTCCGGTGGCCATACCGAGGGGGATACACCCGTTCCCATTCCGAACACGGAAGTTAAGCCCCTCCGGGCCGATGGTACTGCACTGGCGACGGTGTGGGAGAGTAGGTCGCTGCCGGGAAGTATGAAGGGCCTGCGTGCGAACGCAGGCCCTTCGCTTTTTCGAAGGGTTGTGCGCCTGGGCTGATGGAGGCAGCGACCTACTCG
>JABRVY010000470.1:0-9142 GCA_039961755.1 Acidobacteriota bacterium
GAACGAGCGCTTCGAGCCGGCCTCCCGCCCCCTGGGGATCCAGGCGCGCCTGGATCCCCAGGGGGCGGGAGGCCGGCTCGAAGCGCTCGTTCATGCGGCGCTGCAACTCCGCGAGGGAAAACCCCTGACCCGAGAACAACGCCTCGGCCAAAGGCGTGGAGATCCCCAGCACCGGCAAGCCGGCGTCGGCGAAGGAGGCGTCGAAGGAGATCTTGACCGGGGCGCCGTCCTTGCCCTCCACCGGGCCGGTGGCAAGCAACACGGCCGCCGCCCCGCGCGCCCGCGCCTCCGCCGCCTTGCGCCGCAGGGCCATGTACGGCTGCAGCTTGGAGGCCGGGTCGTCGCCGTGGGGGGAGTGCCGCAGGAGCAGGACGATCTTGCCCTTCACGTCCAGCCCGGCGTAGTCGTCCCACCCCTCGTCGGGGGCGGGGATGCCGTAGCCGGCGAACACCACCTCCCCGGCGGCGCTGCCGGAGGAGGAGAAGGGCAGGGGGGTGAACTCCTCGCCCGGCACCGCCACCCGCTCCCCTGGGGGCAGGGCGAAGGCCAGGCGGTTGTCCGGGCCGGGGTTCACCGCCGCCACGAAGCTCAGCCCCTGCAGATAGGAGCCGCCGTCGCCGACGGGGGTGAGGCCCAAGGCGCGGAAACGCTCGGCAACGAAGGTGGCGGCGATGGCCGCACCGGGGGTGCCGGCGCGCCGGCCCTCGAGGGCGTCGGAGGCCAGGAAATACACGTCGGCGCGCAGCCGCTCCAGGCTCGGGGACTGCGCAGCTGCAGCCGCCCCTGCGGCGAGCAGGGCGGCGAGGAGAACGACCGGTTTTCTAGGGCGCGGCATCAGACCTCCAGCTCAGCGCCAGGGTAGCCCAGCGAGGGGGCAGCGGCACCCCTGGCACCTCCTGATACGAACGGTTCAGGAGGTTGCTGGCTTCCAGCTCCAGGCCCAGGCCGCGGCGGAGGGGGCGGAGGAGGCGCAGATCCAGCAAGGTGTAGGGCTCTCCCCCACGGGGGTGGCGCCAGCGCACCCCGCCGGCGAGCCGCCAGCGCCCCGGCAGCGGCGCCAGCGCCGACAGCGACGCCTCGGCCAGGGGGTGAGCGAGGGCGTAGCGGGAGCGCTGGGGGTCGGCGTCCAGGCGGGAGGACAGCACGCTGGCGGCGGCGCGCACCTGGGTGAAGGGACCCACCCGGGTGGCCACCACGGCCAGCTCCCCGCCGCTCGTCACCACCCGGGCGTGGTTGCTCGCCCGGTACACCTCGTCCTGGTCGCGCAGGTAGTCGATGAGATCAGTGGCCCGCCGTCGAAAGGCGGCGCCCTCCACCCGCACCCGCCGCCCCTGGTGGCGCAGCAGCACCTCGCCTGTCCACCCCCGCTCGGGTCGCAGCTGGGGGTTGCCGACGATGTTCGGGGAGTCGTAGTGCAGCTCGGTAAAGGAGGGAAGGCGAAAGGAGTGACCGGCGGCGGCCCCTGCCGACCAGCCGCCGTCCAGGTCAACCTGCAGCGATGCTCCGGGCGACAGGTGCCAGCCGATGGCGGTGAGATGGTCGGCGCGCAGCTGACCCGAGAGGGCGAGGCGACCGCGACGGTGGTGAAGCTCGGCAAAGGCCGCGGCTCGCCGCCGCTGATGTTCCCCCAGGCGGGTGGAGCGGAGGGTCTCCCCACTGCCTTCGATCCCCACCAGCCAACCCGTCCCGGTCTCGCCCCCCTGCAGGGTGGCCTGGAGCACCCCCAGGCGGCTGCGGTGGCGGTTGGCGTACCAGCTGGGGCGAGAACGGTCGAGAACGAAGTGATCCCGGTGCTGTCGGGCGGCGGCGCGCAGGGAGAGGTGCAAGCTTCCCAGGGGGCGGGAGGCGCTGGCGGTCAAGAGCGCCGTGTCGGTTTCCTCGTACTGCTCGGGGAAGCGGGAGGAGTAAAACCCCCTGGCCCCGAAGTCCGCCTCCTCCACCCCCAGGTTGACCCGGCTGCGCCACGAATCCCACTGTCCCTCCCAGCCGAGCGCGCCCCGCAGGCGCCCCCAGTCGGTGTTGGGGGCAAAGCCGGCGCTGTCGCTGGCCTCGGCGGCCAACCAGGCCCCGCCACCGAAGGGGCCCGCCGCTCGCCCTTCTCTGAGCCGGTGCTCACCCGCCCGCACGGTGGCGGCGACTCCGGTGGGGGCTGCCGTGGTGACGGCCACCACGCCGCCGAAGGCATCCGGCCCGTGCACCGCCGAGCCGGGTCCAAGGAGCACCTCGACCCGCTCGATGACCTCCAGCGGCAGGGGGAGCTGCAGGTGAAAGTGGCCGGTCTGGGGGTCGTTGACCCGCACCCCGTCCACCAGCACCGCCACCTGCTCGAAGGTGCCACCGCGCAGGGCGGCGTCGGTCTGGATCCCGCCAGCGCCGCGCCGCGCCACCCCGCCACCCACGAGGTAGGCCAGCAATTCAGGGAGAGTGGACACCGGCAGCGCGGCGATGTCCTCCCGGGTCAGGACCAGCACGTGCCGGGCAACCCCGCCCTCGGCCAGGCGCGAGGCGGTGACCGTCAACTCCTCGCGAAACGATGCCCCTTCGACGTTCACGCCCGAGGCACGAAGGACAAGCAGGGCAGCCATGAAAACTCGGCGCGACACCGGGAAACCTCCGTGAAGGGCGGGATATTACCACGGAGGGGGGATGGCTGCTCTCATTCTGCCCCCTTGCGGTGAGACCGGGAAGGACGTATCCTTTAGTCATGTTCCGCTCTCTCCTCGTCGCCGCCCTGCTGTTCGCCCCCGCGGGAGCCGTCGCCGAGGAGTACTTTGTTGTTGGCGTGGCGCAGCGCCAGGGGCAGGAGGGCTCCTGGTGGGGCACCGAGCTGTGGGTGACCAACACCACGGCCTCGACCGGAGGCTACGCGGTGGTGTTCCTGCCCGTGGGGCAGTCCAACCTGGAGGGGTTGCGGGTGGAACCAACGCTGGAGGACATTCCGCCGGCAGCCACCGTGCTGCGCAAGGATGTGGTGCCCGAGGGGGGGCTGGGGGCGCTGCGGGTGGTCACTACCCCGGGTGTGATGGTGTACTGCCGGGTGTTCAACGCCGCCGGGCGGGGCTCCTTTGGCCTGGGCGTGCCGCCCCTCACCCGCGCTGCCGCCACCAGGCCGGGTGAGATTGCCCACCTGGTAGGTCTGCGCCGCTCGCCCCAGTTCCGCACCAACGTGGGGGTGATGAACCTCAGCACCGACAATGGCGGCGTGAGGATCCGCCTGGTCAGCGAGCGCGGCGAGGTGGTGGGGGAACAGCCGTTCCGTCTCGCTCCCGGCGCCTACCTGCAGCTCACCGATATCCTGCACGCCTTCGGACAACAGCGCGCCGAGAATGTGCGCGCCGAGGTGAGTGGGACGGTCCCCTTCGTCGCCTATGCTGCGGTGATTGATTCCCGCTCGGGAGCTCCCACCCTGGTTCAGCCTCTGCGCTGACATCCCCTGAATCGCTGCACTTTCGCGATCCGTCAGGGCGCAACGTCGTGGCGGTCAAGCTGGCTTTTCGCTCGGAAGACAGCACACAAGACGCGACAGAGACTCGGAAGCGTTGCGCTGCGTTGACTTTGTGAAATCCTTCGCTATACTGCCGCGCCGGGAAGGAGGGGGGAGTGGCCGAGTACATCCCCATACTCGTTTTCACTGCGGTCGCGTTCTCTTTTCCCATCATCACCATCCTCATCGCCAAGGCGATCCGCGCCGGCCGCTTCGACCCGGTCAAGGCCGAGCCGTACGAATGCGGCATCGTCCCCGCCACCGAGGCGTTCGACACTCGCTTTTCCATCCGGTACTACCTCATTGCCGTGCTCTTCGTGGTCTTCGACGTGGAGACGGTGTTCCTCTACCCCTGGGCGGTGATGTTCAAGAAGTTGGAGTTGTTCGGCTTCATCGAGATGCTGGTGTTTTTGGGGATCCTGGTGGTGGCCTACATCTACGCCTGGCGGCGCGGAGCGTTGAAATGGGTCTGATCGAGAACCGCTTCCAGCCCGGCCTCTTCACCCGCACCTACGACGTCATCTTCAACTGGGCGAGGAAGAACTCCCTGTGGCCCATGCAGTTCGGGTTGGCCTGCTGCGCCATCGAGATGATGGCGGCGCTGGACTCCCGCAACGACATGGCGCGCTTCGGCGCCGAGGTGTTCCGGGGCTCGCCACGACAGGCCGACCTGATGATCGTCGCCGGCACGGTGACCGAGAAGATGGCCCCCATCGTCCGCCGCCTCTATGACCAGATGGCCGAGCCCAAGTGGGTGATCGCCATGGGGTCGTGCGCCATGTCCGGCGGGCCCTACCGCACCTACGCGGTGACCCAGGGGGTGGATCGCCTCATCCCGGTGGACGTCTACGTACCCGGCTGTCCCCCGCGCCCCGAGGCGTTGATCTACGGGCTCATGCAGCTGCAGAAGAAGATCGACCGGCGCAGCATCGCGCGCCAGGCCAGCTAGGAGTCGAGGATGGCGGAGGAAGAGAAGGGAGCTGCGCAGGCCAGCGCTCCCCCCGGCGCGCCGGCCGGGGACGCCGCGGCACCGCCCAAGGCGCCGTGGGAGGACAAGCCGGCCACCCCGGTGCCCCACGACGCCAGCGCCCACCCGGCGGTGGCGGAGCTCGAGGCGGCGGTGCCGGGGGCGGTGGCCGAGGCGGTGGAGATGGCCGGCCAGGTGACGGTGGTGGTGCCCCTCGAGAGGCTGCTGGCCGTCTGCCAGGCCCTCAAGGGGCAGCTGGGGTACGGTTTCCTGGTGGACCTCACGGTGGTCGACTGGCCCGGCCGGGAGGCCGGCCGCTTCGATGTGGTGTACTGGCTGCACCGGCATCGCGACGAGTCGCGGCTGCGGGTGAAGGTGCGGGTGGCTGAAGGTCAGGAGGTGCCCAGCGTCACCCCCGTGTGGAAGGTGGCCAACTGGATGGAGCGGGAGGCCTTCGACATGTTCGGCCTGTACTTCGGCGGCCACCCCAACCTGGAGCGCATCCTCACCTGGGAGGGGTTTTCCGGCCACCCCCTGCGCAAGGATTTTCCCCTGGAGGGAATCGACACCGGCGCCGCCATCTACCCCGACGTTTTTCCCCCCGGGGGGGGACCGGTGGCCGGCGGGGGGGAGGAGTAGGCCATGGAGAGCGCCCACCTGAAGGCCTTTGCCGATGCCGAGGAGATGGAAATCTCCTTCGGCCCCCAGCACCCCTCCACCCACGGCGTCCTGCGGCTGATGGTCAAGGTGGACGGGGAGCGCATCCTGGACGTCAAGCCCATCATCGGCTACCTCCATCGGGGGACCGAAAAGCTGTTCGAGCGAGAAACCTACAACGGCTGCATCCCCCACACCGACCGCATGGACTACACCGCGGCGGTGACCAACAACCAGGGGCTGGTGGGGGCGGTGGAGAAGCTCATGGGGATCACCATCCCCCCTCGCGCCGCCTACCTGCGCATGATCCTGGCGGAGCTGCAGCGCCTGGCCTCCCACCTGGTGTGGCTGGCCACCCACGCCCTGGACATCGGCGCCCAGACCCCCTACTTCTACTGCTTCGAGGAGCGCGACAAGATCCTCGACCTGTTCGAGGAGTACTGCGGCGCCCGCCTTACCACCAACTGCATGCGGGTGGGGGGGATGCCCTTCGAGCTCACGGCGGGGTGGACCGACCGCTGCCGCGCCTTCATCGACCAGTTCCCCGCCAAGGTGGCCGACTGGGAGCGCATTCTCACCAAGAACCGCATCTGGCGGGAGCGCACCGTGGGGGTGGGGGTGATCTCCGCCGCCGACGCCATCGAGTGGGGCTTGACCGGCCCGCCCCTGCGCGGCTCGGGGGTGCGCTGGGACATCCGCAAGGTGTTCCCCTACGACCGCTACGACGAGGTGGAGTTCGATATCCCCATCGGCACCAACGGCGACACCTACGACCGCTATCTGGTGCGCATGGAGGAGATGCGGCAGTCGGTGCGGATCATCCGGCAGTGCCTGGAGCGCCTCCCCGAGGGGCCGGTGATGGCCAAGGTGCCCAAGGTCATCAAGCCCCCCAAGGGGGAGGTGTACTTTTCGGTGGAGGCCCCCAAGGGGGAGCTGGGGTACTACCTGGTCTCGGAGGGGGGGGACACCCCCTACCGGCTGCACGTGCGCCCGGCCTGCTTCATCAACCTGCAGGCGCTGCCGGAGATGGTGCGGGGGCAGCTGGTGGCGGATCTCGTGGCGGTGATCGGGACGCTGGACATCGTGCTGGGGGAGATCGACCGATGACGGCGCGGGGCGGGAGTGCCGGGGGGAGGACGCATGCCTGAGCCACTGATGACTTACCTCGTAATCCCCCTGGTGAAGATCGTGGTGATCCTGCTGGTGCTCATCCTGGGCGCCGCCTACCTCACCTTTTTCGAGCGCAAGATCCTGGCCTACATCCAGATCCGCCTGGGACCCAACCGCGTGGGGCCGAAGGGGTGGCTGCAGGCCATCGCCGACGCCCTGAAGCTGTTCGTCAAGGAGGATCTCACCCCGGCGCGATCGGAGAAGTTCGTCTTCCTGCTCGCCCCGGTGCTCATCATCGTCCCGGCGCTGCTGGTGTTTGCCGTCATCCCCTTTGGCCCCTCGGACATCTGGCGGCTCACTGACATCAACGTGGCGCTGCTCTTCGTGCTGGGCGTCTCCTCGGTGGGGATCTACGGCATCATCCTGGGCGGCTGGTCCTCCAACAACAAGTACTCCCTGATGGGGGGGCTGCGCTCGGCGGCCCAGCTCATCTCCTACGAGGTGCCCATGGGGTTTGCCGTGGTCACCGTGGTGGTGATGGCGGGCAGCCTCTCCCTGGTGCGTATCGTCGAGGTGCAGCGGGAGCTGGGGGTGTGGTTCTTCCTCCCCGGCATCGTGGCGCTGTTCGTGTACTTCGTGTGCGGGGTGGCGGAGACCAACCGCAACCCCTTCGACCTGCCCGAGGCCGAGTCGGAGCTGGTCGGCGGCTTCCACACCGAGTACTCGGGGATGAAGTGGGCGTTCTTCTTCCTCGGCGAGTACGCCAACATGATCGTCATCTCGGCCATGGCCACGGTGCTGTTCTTTGGCGGCTGGCTGCCCCCCTTCCCCAACCTGCTGGAGCCGTTGTGGACCTCGTCGGCCCTGGCCTGGGTGCCGCCCCCCTTCTGGTTCCTCCTCAAGGTGGCCGCCTTTATCTTCCTTTATATGTGGTTCCGCGGCACCTTCCCGCGCTACCGTTTCGACCAGCTCATGCGGCTGGGTTGGAAGGTGTTGCTGCCGGTGAGTCTGGCCAACCTCATGGTGGTGGCGCTGGGGGTGCTGATGCTGGGGGAGCGCTCATGAGTTGGTGGGATAAGCTCGTCGCCTTCATCCCCCTGGAGCTGGTGCAGGGGCTCGGGGTGACCGGGAAGTACCTGTTTCGCAAGAAGGTCACCGTGCAGTACCCGGAGCAGCGCCTGGAGCCCAAGGACCGCTTCCGCGGCATGTTCGGCTTTTCCGAGGAGCGCTGCATCGTCTGCCACAACTGCGCCAAGGCCTGTCCCATCGACATCATCCACATCACCGACCACTTCGAGGAAAGCGTGGTGGACGGCAAGAAGCGCAAGAAGAAGGTGCTCGACCGCTACGACATCGACCTCAAGCGATGCATGTTCTGCGGGTTGTGCGAGGAGGCCTGCCCCACCAAGCCGGTGGCCATCTGGCTGACCACCAAGACCTACGAGACCGCCGCCTACGAGCGCAACGAGCGGCTGTACCTCGACAAGGTGAGACTGCAAACCTGGGATGGGGTCCTGCCGTTTCCCGGCGTCAAGGCGCCGGCGGAGGGCGGGATGCCGGAGGACCCCAAGGCGGAAAAGAAGGCCGCAGGCGGGGAGGGCGCGTGATGCTGGACTGGGTGGTGGCCAACGTCGTGCCCATTGTCTTCTACACCGCCGCGGTGCTGGTGGTGGCGGGGGCGATCGGGGTGATCTGGTTTCGCAACCCCATCCACGCCGCCCTGTCGCTGCTGGCCACCTTCCTGGCGGTGGCCGGGCTTTTCGTGCTGCAGCACGCCGAGTTCATCGCCGCGGTGCAGATCGTGGTCTACGCCGGCGGCGTCATGGTGCTGTTCCTCTTTGTGATGATGCTGGTCAACGTCCGCACCCTGCCGCGGGAGTACCAGTACGTGCGCTCCCTGCTGCCCGCCGCCGTGGTCACCGGCGGCTTCCTGGCGGCGGTGGTGGCGGCCGGGCTGTTCGCCCGCTCCTACCTGGCCGCCGCCGACCCGGCAGCGCTCACGGCGGTGGAGGGTCAGCCCATGGGCAACACCGAGGCGGTGGGATGGGTGCTGTACCGGGACTTCCTGCTGCCCTTCGAGGTGGTCTCGCTGGTGCTGCTGGTGGCCATGCTGGGGGCCATCGTCATGGGGCGCAGGGACCAGCGCGAGGAGGACGCGAGGGAGGAGGCGCGATGACGATCACCATCACCCACTACCTGGTGCTGTCGCTGGTGCTGTTCACCCTCGGGGTGGTGGGCATGGTGATCCGCCGCAACTTCATCACCCTGCTCATGTGCGTGGAGCTCATCATCAACGCGGCGACCATCAACTTCATCGCCTTCTCCCGCCAGGCGGGGGACGTGACGGGTCAGGTGTTCGCGGTCTTCTTGATCACCATCGCCGCCGCCGAGGCAGCCATCGGGCTCGGCATCATCGTCGCCCTGGTACGGCTGAAGCAGACCGTGCAGCTGGACCAGGCCAACGTCATGCGCGGGTGAGGAGGGGACGATGAAGGACCTGCTCTGGCTGATCCCCCTCTTCCCGCTGCTGGGCGCGGTGGTCAACGGGCTCATCGGCCACCGCCGCGGCTGGTCCCACCACGCCACCGCCCGGGTGGCCCTCACCGGCTCGGGCCTCGCCCTGCTGGCGGGTCTGGGCGCCATTGCCGACTGGGCGACCACGGTGGGCACCCACGGGGTGCACATCAACCGGGTGTTCACCTGGATCCCGGCGGGGCTGGCCACCACCGCCGACGGGCTGCTGGCCAATCTGACCGTCGACGTCGCCCTGCGGCTGGATCCACTGTCGGCGGTGATGCTGTTCTTCGTCACCTTCGTGGGGTTTTTGATCCACGTCTACTCGGTGGGGTACATGCACGGCGAGGGGGAGCGGGCCTTTGCCCGCTACTTCGCCTACCTGAATCTCTTCATGTTCGCCATGCTCA
>JABRVY010000471.1:0-1391 GCA_039961755.1 Acidobacteriota bacterium
CCCGCTGCACCAACCCCCGCCCCCTCACCACCCTGAACTCCGCCTGGGCGGGCAAACCCACCGGCCGGGTCGAGGTCCTGCGCTACCCCGGCGCCCGGGGGGAGGAGGTGGAGGCGATCCTCCACTACCCGCTCAACTATCAGGAAGGCAACCGCTTCCCTCTCATCCTGGATATCCATGGGGGGCCGGCGGGCACCGACCTGGACCACTGGTCCTTCAACTGGGCCTCGCCGCTGCTGCTGTGGCGGCAGCGGGGCGCCTTCGTGCTGCAGGTGAACTACCACGGCTCGGCTGGCTACGGGCTGGACTGGGTGGAGTCCATCGGCGGCGGCAAGTACTACGAGCTGGAGATCCCCGACCTCGAGAAGGGGGTCGACACGGTGATCGCCGCCGGCCTGGCGGACCCCCGGCGCCTGGCCACGGTGGGGTGGTCCAACGGCGGCATTCTCTCCGCCGAACTCATCACTGCGAGCGACCGCTTCCGCGCCGCCAGCATCGGCGCCGCCGACGTGGAGTGGTTTTCCGACTGGGCCAACGTCGACTTCGGGGCGGCCTTCGACAACTACTACTTTGGTGGCCCGCCCTGGGAGATACCCCAGGTGTACCTGAAGAAGTCCCCCTTCTTCCGGCTGGAGAGGGTCACCACCCCCACCATCGTGTTCACCGGCACGGAGGACCGCAACGTCCCGCCCCACCAGTCGTGGTCGCTGTTCCGGGCGCTGCAACAGATTGGCAAGACAGAGGTTCGCCTGGTGCTGTTCCCCGGCGAACCCCACGGGCTGGGCGCCATCCCCCACCAGCGGCGCAAGGTGGAGGAGGAGCTGGCGTGGCTGGACCGCCACCTCTTCGGCACCTGGGTGGCGCCCAATCCCGCCCTCAAGCCGGGGTCGCTCCTGCAGGCGCTGGTGCAGCGTGCCCGGGCCGCCCGGGACGGCGCCGCCTTCGGTCACCGCGTGGGGGACACCCTGGTGCCCGAGACGGTGGTGCACCGGGGCCTCGAGGTGTCCCGCTTCGAGGTCACCCGCGCCCAGTTCGCCGCCTTCGATGCCGCCGCGGTGGTGCCCCCGGGCGAGGAGAATCTGCCGGCGATTGCCACTTTCGCACGGGCCAGGGAGTACGCCGCCTGGTTGGCGGCGCGCACTGGGAGACCTTTCCGCCTGCCCACCGACGAGGAGGCTTCGAAACTCGCCTGCGGCTCGGGAGGCAATACCCTGGACCGCTGGGCGGGGTACGAGGTCAACCCCGACGACGCCGCCCGCCTCGCCGCACCCCTCGCCGAGCTCGGGCTCGAGGCCCTGCTGCTGCCGGTGGGCAGCCTCGCCGGCTGCGGCGATGACACGGTCTTCGACCTGGACGGCAACGTCGCCGAGTGGGTGGTCGCGGCCGACGGC
>JABRVY010000472.1:0-5520 GCA_039961755.1 Acidobacteriota bacterium
CGCTGGGTCGGGGACGGGCTCGTCGTTTCCATCGATCGCTTCGGGGCCTCCGCCCCGGGCGACGAGGTGGCCCGGCGCCTGGGCTTTTCCCCGGAAGAGCTGGAGCGACGCGTCCGGCAGGCTCTCGCCGAGCGCCGGCCCTGCCCGGTGCACGCCGATGTCCCCTCGACTCTGGCGGGTGCCGTCGCTGGCAAGCACGCCCGCCTGCTGAGCCTGCACGCCTTCCCCAGGATCGGCTGCCGGGACGCCTCGCTGTGGGCCAAGGCGGCGCCGCGGGAGCCCGGGAACTCGCTGGGGTGGCTGGACCTCCCCGCCCGCACCCGGGTGCAGCTGCCCGCCCTGCGAGCCCTGGTGGCGAAGCTGGCCGCCAACGGCGTGGACACTCTTCACGTCATCGGGCTGGGGCCCGCGGCCCTCGCCCCCTGGGCGCTGCGCCACACCTGCGGCAACCCCTCGGGGCGCCAGCTGGAGGTGGTGGATACCCTCGAGCCAGGCCGCATCACGACGCTGCTGGAGGGTCTTTCGGCGCGCCGCAGCGCCCTCCTGGTCATCGCGTCCGCAAACGGCGGCGAAGACGAGACACTTGCCCTGCTCGATCTGTTCTGGGAGCCCCTGGCGCGAACGCTGCGCGACAGCGCCGGATCGCGCGTTCTCGCCATCGGGGACCACGGCTCGAGGCTGGAGCGGGTGGCCATGGACCGTGGCTTCGCCGGGTTCCTCCCTCACCCCAGCGACACCGCGCCACACTTCGCCGCCCATGGCCCGGCCGCCATGCTGGCGGCGGCATGGCTGGGCCTGGATGTCGATCGCCTCCTCACCACCGCCGAACGGGTCCTGAACCTGTCCCCCGAGCACCCGGCGGTGGAGCTGGCGACGCTGCTGGCCGGCGTGGCCGAGCCTGGCTGGGGGCGGCTGGCCTGGTGCCCCTCCCACGATCTGCGGCCCCTCGGGGTGTGGGTGGAGCAGCTCTTCGCCCACGCCACCGGCAAGGAGGGGCGTGGCATCGTGCCGATCTTCCCGGCGCAGCTCCCCGCGCCGGCGGCGGCATGGCCGCACACGCTGTTCCTCTCCCCCCGCTTCGCCGACGAGGCCGCCACCGCCCTGGACGCCGGCCTCGCCGCCCTGGCTGCCGCCGGTCACCCGGTGGTGCGCTGGCCGCTGCGACGGCGCGACCTCGGCGGGGCGCTCGCCACTCTGGAGATGGCCGCTGCCCTGACGGCTCTCCTCCTGGGCGTCAATCCGTTCGAGGAGCCCCCCCCCAACCGCCGGGGACGGCGAGCGTCGCCCCAGTCGCGCCAGCTCGGCTCTACCCCGGCCCCTGCCCGGTGGGACACGCTGCGTGACTTTTTCGCAGCGCGCCAGTCCATGACCTCGGTGGTCATCCTGGCTTACCTGCCTGAGCGCTTCGAGGTGTGGCAGGCGCTGGCCGCCGTCGCCAGCCGGGTGGAGCACCAGGCCGGCGTGCCGGTGAGCTTCGGTTTCGCGCCCAGAGCCACGCTGGCTCTTGGAAAACTGCTCACCCGCGGTCCAGCCGGCGTCGCGTCGCTGATCCTGACCTGCGATCTGGCCGACGAGGTGGTGATTCCAGGGCGATCCCTCGCCCTCGGGGCCCTCATGGACGCTCAGGCTCGCGAGTTCGCGCACTCCTGCGCCCATGGCGGACGGAACCTCCTCCACCTTCACCTGGGAGAGGACCCCCTAGCGGCGCTGAACCAGCTGCTGATGTGATCCCCCCGACGGGGGAGCGCCGTTTGTCGGCAATGACCTCGATGGCCGTCCGCACCCCCGGGTCTACAGCGGCGGCCCCACCCCCGCCAGGTGGGCGAGGCGAGCGAGGGCGGCCCGGCGATCGAAGTGGGCGGCCACCAGCTGGCGGGCCCGCCGACCCAGGTCGGCGCAGCGGACCTCGTCCCTGGTGAGCGCCACTGCCGCCTCCACCAGCTCCTCCAGGGGGGTCACCACCACCGCCTCGGCCAGCGGCCCGATCCCCCGGGCGCCGGCGGGGGTGGAGACAATGGCGCAGGAGGCCTCGGCCGCCTCCAGCACCTTGTTGGGCTGACCCGACCCGTAGCGCACCGGAAACAGCGCCACCTTCACCCGCCGCAGCAGCGCCGGGCGATCCCCCATGGGTGAGACCACCGAGACCCCATCTCGCCCGTCGAAGCGCCGCAGAGCCGGCGGGCAATCGGCCCCCGCCACCACCAGGGTGGCGTGCGGCAGGCGAACGCGGATGGCCGGCCAGAGCTCGCGCAGCAGCAGCAGCGCCGCGTCCTGATTGGCGAAGTACCCAAGTCGCCCCCAGAAGGCGAAGTCGATGTCTCTCGGGATGTTCCCAGCCGGCAGCAGCTCCACCCCATGGCCGGCCACCGCCACCGGCCCACGGAAGTGAACCCTCTCCTCCTCGGCCACCACCGTCACCCGGTGATAAAAGCGCAGCACCTCCTCCTCCAGCCGCGCCGTGCGTGCCGCCTCCCGGCGCCAGAACCAGCGCGCCGGCCCGGCCGCGGCACGGGCCCGCTCGGAGAGGTTGGCGGCCAGGGAGTCGATGGCGTCCAGGATCCGCCGGGGAGACCTCAGGTGGGGGGCCACCCAGGGGTGAGTGCGGGCCAGCACCACCACCGTCACCTCGAAGGGGGGTCCCCCTCGCCCGGCCTGGTCGAAGGCGGCTCGCCACGCCCGCCCGGCGGCCAGCAGGGAGGTCAGCGGCCACCGCCGGCGCACCGCCCGCAGCGCGTGCCAGGGCAGCAGGGTCACCGCCGGTTCGAGCACCACGCGCCGGTGAGGCGACAGCGTCGGCAGCGCTGGAGGAGGTGCGATCAGGGTGACATCGGCGTGGGGGGCCAGCGCCTGCACCCACACGCCGGTGCGCAGCCGGTCGCCGGTGTAGGGCGGCCAGGGCGGGCGGGCCGCCACTACCAGGGCGCGGGGCCGCCCGCCGGGGTCAGGCTCTCCTCCCCTTCCGGCCACGATGGGCAGTGTAGCGAAGCTTGTCCCCTGGCCGGGGCACCGCTAGCATGCCCCCCTTGAGGGAGAGGCGTGATGCGAATCGTCGAATGCGTGCCCAACATCTCCGAGGGTCGTCGCCGGGAGGTCATCGACGCGGTGGTCGCCGCCGCCGCCCGGGTGGCCGGCGTGACGGTGCTCAACGTGGACCCCGGCGAGGAGACCAACCGCACCGTCATCACCTTCGTGGGGGAGCCCGAGGCGGTGCTGGAAGGGGCCTTTCAGCTGGCCGCCAAGGCCTACCAGCTCATTGACATGCGCTCCCACCGGGGGGCCCACCCGCGGATGGGCGCAGTGGACGTGGTGCCCTTCGTGCCCATTGCCGGGGTGACCATGGACGACTGCGTGGCCCTCGCCCGGCGGCTGGGGCAACGCCTCGGCGAGGAGCTCGGGGTACCGGTGTACCTCTACGAGTTCGCCGCCACCTCCCCCCAGCGGCGCAATCTGGCCGACATCCGCGCCGGCGAGTACGAGGGGCTCGCCGCCAAGCTCGAGGACCCCGCCTGGCGCCCCGACTTCGGCCCGACCACCTTCAACGCGGCCTCCGGCGCGACCGTGGTGGGGGCACGCAAGTTCCTGGTGGCGTACAACGTCAACCTCAACACCACGGACCGGCGGCTGGCCAACCGGGTGGCCTTTGACGTCCGCGAGAAGGGGCGCAAGAAGAAGGACGAGCACGGCAACGTGGTGCTCGACGAGCACGGCGAGCCGGTGTGGGAGCCGGGCCTGCTCAGGTCGGTCAAGGCGGTGGGGTGGTTCATCCCCGAGTTCGGCTGCGCGCAGATCTCCATGAACCTCACCGACCTGGACCAGACCCCCCTGCACGTCGCCTTCGACACCTGCGAGGAGCGGGCGCGGGAGCGCGGCCTGCGGGTCACCGGCTCGGAGCTGGTGGGCCTGGTGCCGCGCTCGGCGCTGCTTGAGGCCGGTCGTCACTACCTCCGGCGCATGGGGCGCTCGGCCGGGGTGCCCGAGCGGGTGATCCTGGACACCGCGGTACGCACCCTGGGGCTCAGTGAAGTCAAACCCTTCGACCTCGAGGAGCGGGTCATCGAGTACCGCCTGAGCGCGCCCAAGACCCTGGCTTCCATGTCGCTGGCCGCCTTCGCCGACGAGCTTTCCACCGACTCCCCCGCGCCAGGCGGCGGCTCGGTGGCGGCGCTGGCGGCGGCGCTGGGGGCCGCCCTGGCGGCCATGGTGTCCAACCTCTCCCACGGCAAGAAGGGGTTCGAGGAGCACGGCGACGCCCTGGAGCGCATCGGCGAGCGCGGCCAGGCCCTCAAGGACGAGCTGCTGGCCGCGGTGGACGCCGACACCGCAGCCTTCGACCGCCTGCTCGAGGCCATGCGCCTGCCCAAGAAGACCGCCGAGGAGCAGCAGGCCCGCGCCCGCGCCGTGGCCGACGCCACGGTGGGCGCCATCGAGGTGCCGCTGGGGGTGCTGGAGCGCTGCCCGGAGGTCATCGAGCTGTGCCGGGAGGTGGCCCGGCTGGGGCTGCCCGCCTCCCGCTCCGACGCCGGCGTGGGGGTGCAGATGGCCCGGGCCGGGGCGGCGGGGGCGTACCAGAACGTGTGCATCAACCTCCCCGGCCTCGATGACCCGGGGCGCGCCGCCACCCTGCTGGACCGCGCCGACGCCGCCTGGCAACGGGTCCTCGCCCTCCACGCCGAGGCGGAGGCGGAAATCCTGGGCGGGCTGCGCGCCGCCGCGGAGACAAAAAAATGAGGTGGCGCGTGAGTCGCACCACCTGGAGGGAGCGGTTCGCTTCCACCTTGCGACTCCCAGTCTCGGCCGGGAACGGGGCGGATGCAATCCCTCAAAAGTGGGATATCGGGGCCCCGTGTGGCCGCCGTCACATCCCCGGCGGCCGGGACCGAGTCTTCCTCCAGTTCGCAGTGTGTTCCATAACGCTCGTTCTTGCAGTTGTTTCCTCAGCCGCCGACAGCCCCGATGAGGACATCGCCACCCTGGCCCGCTGGATGGCCGGCTCCTTTGACACCTTCGCCCAGGTGGAGGACGACCTGGCAGCGGGCGCCGCCTACACCCACCTGAAGGCAGTGATGCACATCGTGCCCGTCACCATCGCCGGCCTCACCGCCCCCGGCGCCCTCACCTTTTACGTGGAGCAGGCCGCCGCCGATGCCCAGCACGCCCCCTACCGGCAGCGGGTGTACCTGCTCACCCGCCGCGACGGGGCGCTGGTGAACCGCATCTATCGCATCGCCGAGCCGCAGCGGCTGGCCGGGGCCCACGCCCGCCCGGAGCTGCTGGCGCAGCTCGCGCCGGAGCAACTCACCCTGGAGGCGGGGTGCGACCTGGTGTGGACCCGCATCGGCCCGGAGCTCTACTCCGGCGTTGCCGGGATCGGCGGCAGCTGCCGCACCACCTGGCGGGGGGCCGCCTACACCGTCTCCCAGGTGCTCATGACCCCCACCACCATCACCTCTCTGGATCAGGGGTTCGACGCCGAGGGCCGGCACGTCTGGGGACCCCCGCCCGGCACCGTCGGGCACGTGT
>JABRVY010000473.1:0-2903 GCA_039961755.1 Acidobacteriota bacterium
TCCAGACGCCGTGCTCATCGTGGCCGGGCCGGGCATCCGGCCGGCAACCCCGCCAGTGCCAGGAGCATGGGCAGCACGTCCAGCGGTTCGACCCGAGCTCGAGAGGGATCCGGCCGGATGCCCGGCCCGGCCACGATGAGCACGGCGTCTGGACGGTGCCAGAACACCGCGGTGGGGGTGTGAGCGCCCGAGGGCACGTGGGGTCGATCCTCCCCCCAGGTGAAGCCATGGTCGGAGATGATCACCAAGCTGTCCTGGGGGGCGAGCTGCGCCAGCACCCGGGCGAGGAAGCGGTCCACGTGGGCGTGGTAGCGGTCCACCACCCCACCCCAGCGACGCGCCAGCGCCGGGTCTACCCCCGGCAGCGGCGGCGGGCGATAGGCCCCGAACAGGTGTCCCACCGTGTCGGTCCCCTCCAGGTAGGACAGCACCACGTTGGTGCCCCGCCCCAGCTCCGCTTCGGTCAGCCGCTCCACCGTCAGGGTGGCCGCCACCAGCCGCGCCAGCCCGCCCACCGGGGAGTCCCAGGCGGCGGGCCCGGCCGGCACCGCCGCCAGCTCCTCCGCCGTCACCGCGGCGAAGGGGGCCAGCAGGGCGGGGGTGATCTGACTCCCCCGCACCACCAGGGAGCGGGCCCGCGCCGCGGCCTCGGGGGGATCGGCGAGGCCTGGACGATCCTCCTCGATCCCCATGAGCTGCTCCGCCAGGCGGTCGGAGTACACGGTGCACCCCGCCGGGGCGTGGGCCGGGAAGGTGGCCCACCACCCGATCACCGCCGCGGTGCGCCCGGCCGCTGCGGCCATCTCCCACAGCGCCGGCACCTTGCGGGAGAAACTGGTGACCGGGCGGGGTTGGCCCCCCTCCGGGTCGGGCTCCACGAAGTCCAGCACGCCGTGCACGTCGGCCGGCTGCCCGGTGGCGATGGTGGTCCAGATGATGGGCGAGAGCAGGGGCGGCCGCATGCGGACGGTGGCCTGCACGGAGCGCTGGAGAAGCCCTCCCAGGGCGGGCATGAGGCCGCGCGCCACCAGCTCGTCCACCAGCTCCCAGTCGAGGCCATCCAGGCCCAGCACCACCAGGCGCCCGCGCGCCGGTGCGCGCGACGCCAGGGCGGTGCGCGCCGCCGCCCGCACCAGTTCTTCGGTCGGCCGACCCTCCAGCTCCAGGCGAGCTACCCTCGCCTCGCCGAAGGAGGAGCCCAGGCCAACAGCCACGCTTTTCCTTCCCCCGGTGGCGCCGGCAAACACGCTGCGCCACCGCTGGCTCGCCTCGACGAGCCCCTGGGCGTCCACCTCCCCCCGTTGCAGCCGCGACGCCAGCGTCGCCCCCAGGGCAGCGGCCAGCCCATCCCGGCGCACCGCCGCCGCCTCGAAGGGCAGACGCCCTTCACCCTCCAGGTACAGCCGAGCCCGCACCGGCAGCGATGCCCCACCCGCCAGGGGAAGGGTGAGATCCCCCTCCAGGAGGGCTGCGCCCGCCTCTCTCGGCACCGTCAGGCGTTGGTTCAGCAGGCGCGGCGAAAACCCCCACCCGGCGGGCAGCAGCCGCACGGTGTCGCCGCGGCGGGAAACCGCCAGCGTTGCCCGCGTATCATCTGGCAGCTTGACCGCCGCAGCCAGCAAGGCTGCCCCGAGCACGACCAGCACCCCGCCGACGACCCGCCAGGACACCTTCGAGGAACCGCTCATGCCGGGATTCTAGCGCCCCTGCCACCGTCGTTCGGCGAGAACAAGGGCCGGCGGTGGGAGATCAGGCCGAATGAGCGGGCAGGCGGATGGTAACCTCGAGCCCGCCGCCGGGAGAGTTGGCGGCGGCGATGCTGCCGCCGTGCAGGCGCACCGCCTGGGCGGCGATGGCCAGGCCCAGTCCGGCGCCACCGCCGCGCCGCTCCCGCGCCGACTCGACTCGCACGAAGGGCTCGAAGATGGCTCCCAGCATGGGCTCAGGCACCCCCTCTCCGGCGTCCCGCACCCGCACCACCACCTCCTCATCCTCTGCCGTCAGCCGCACGTCTAGCCGGGTGCCGGAGGGCGTGAAGGCGATGGCATTGCGGACCACGTTGTCAACCGCGCGCCGCAGCAGCTCGGCATCGCCCATCACCACCGCCGGGGCGCCCTCCACCACCACCTGGACGCTCCGGGAGGCGGCTTCAAAGGCCGCATCCTCGGCCACCTGGCGCAACAGCTGGTCCATCGCCACGGGCTCCCGGGAGGGTGGGGCCTCGGTGGCCTCCAGGCGGGAGAGGGTGAGCAGCTGGGCGATCAACTCCTCCAGGCGGGCCGCCTCCCGCTCGATGCGCCCCAGCGCCTCCGCCACCGGAGCACCTCCCTTTTGCCGTGCCAGCTCCAGCGCCACCGCCAGACGGGCCAGGGGCGAGCGCAGCTCGTGGGAGACGTCGCGCACCAGCCTCCGCTGGGCGGCGACGAGGGCTTCGAGACGCCCCGCCATGGCGTCGAACTCCCGCGCCAGCTCTCCCACCTCATCCCGCCGCCGGGTCAGCGAGGGGCCGGCGCGCGCCGTGAGGTCCCCACCCGCCAACCGCCGCACCGTGCCGCGCAGCGCTCCCAGTGGCGCCGCCAGCCCGTGGGCCAGCCACAGGCACAAGGCCCCCACCAGCAGAGCCATCAGCCCCAGCCGCCACCACAGCGCCCCCGGCTCCAGCAGGTCCACCGGCCGGGGGGGCATGCGCGCCGCCACCACCAGAATGAGCCGACTGCCGTCCGGGGCGCTCACCGGCTGCCCTGCCATGACCAGCACACCGTCACGCCCGGACACCTGCTCACCGGCGGACGCCACGCGGCGGGCAAAGGCCACTACCTCCCGGGGCGCCTCCGGCCCGGCCACCTGTTGACCGTCGGCGGAAAGGAGAAATCTGGACACAAACGGCCAGGTGCGTCCGCCAC
>JABRVY010000474.1:0-3350 GCA_039961755.1 Acidobacteriota bacterium
GAGGCCAGCACCCCGACGACCCCCCCCACCGCTGCCAGGGGCAGGTTCACGAGGATGATGGTTGCCGCCCGGTGATTTCGAAAGACAAGGTATAGAAAGAGATAGATGATAACAACGGTGGCTGCCGCGAGCAGGGCGATTACCCGCAGCGCCTCTTGGGCCGCCTCGTACTGCCCGCCCAGCTCGATCCGGTACCCGGCGGGCAGGGGGACGGCCGCCGCCAGGCGGCGGCGCAGCCGTTCCGCCACCTCCACCATGTCCGTACCTGCCACGTTGGCGGTGACGACGGCCACGCGCTCGGCGTTTTCCCGCCGGATGAGGGCCGGGCCGAGCTCCACGCGGACCCTGGCCAGCTCGCTCAAGGGAACCGGGCGCCCGCCGGCCACGGGCAGGGGGAACGCCAGCAGGGAGTCCAGTTCGGCCGGAGAGGTGTCTGGAAAGCGCAGCACCACCGGCACGGAACGCCCCTCCGAGGTGATCTGCCCCACCGGGGCGCCGAAGAAGAGGGCCTCCGCCGAGAGAGCTCCCTGGGCCGGGGTGAGCCCGTGCTGCGCCAGGGCCTGCCGGTCGAAGTCGAGCACCAGCTGGGGCACCGGGCTCTGCTCCTGCCCGGACACGTCCACCACCCCCGGGGTTTCGCGGGCCACCGCCGCTGCGGTGCTGGCGAGGGCGGCGAGGACCGAGCTGTCGCGGCCGAACACCTTGATGGCCAGGTGGGCCTTGCTGCCGGAGACCAGGTGGTCGATGCGGTGGGAGATGGGCTGTCCAAAGGAGATGGCCACTCCGGGGAGGGTCGAGAGGGCCTCCCGCATGGCCTCCAGCAGCTCCTCCTTGGGTCGTCCCGGCCGCAAGACCACCTCGATCTCCGCTCCGCCGACCCCCTGCCCGTGCTCGTCGCGCTCGGCCCGACCACTGCGGCGGGTGGTGGAGACCACCTCGGGGAAGGCGAGCAGCGTCTCTTCCACCTGGCGTCCCAGGGCGTCGGCGTCGGCCAGGGTGATGCCCGGGGGCGAAACCAGGGTCACCGTGAGGGATCCCTCGTTGAAGGGGGGCAGGAAGGCCCGGCCGAGCCATGGCACGGCGAGGGCGGCGGCCGTCACTGCCAGCGCCGCCGCCGTCAGCACGGCGCGGGGGTGGCCCAGGGCCCAGGCGAGGGTGGGGCGGTACCACCCCTCCAGGAGCCGGACCAGGGGGGTCGGCCGGCCCCCTTCTGCCCGCGACCCGGGGAGGAGCCCGAGGGAGAGGGCCGGTGTGACGGTCAGGGAGACCAGCAGGGAGGCGGTGAGGGCCGCCACGCAGGCGAGCCCCAGGGGGCGGAGCAGGCGCCCCTCGAGGCCGGGGAGGAGGAGCAGCGGGACGAAGGCCAGGACGATGATGGCGGTGGCAAATACGATGGCCCCCCGCACTTCCAGGCACGCCTGGTACACCACCTGGAGGGCTGGCCGCCGTTGCCCGGGGGGGCGCTGCCGCTCCCCCCGCAGGCGGCGCACCACGTTTTCCACGTCGATGATGGCGTCGTCCACCAGGGCGCCGATGGCGATGGTCAGGCCACCCAGGGTCATGGTGTTGATGCTGATGCCGAAGGCGGCCAGGACCAGCACCGCGGCAACCAGGGAGAGGGGAATGGCGGTGGCGGAGATGGCGGTGGCACGCAGGTTGCCGAGGAACAGCAGCAGCACCAGGATCACTACCAGGGCGCCGTCCCGCAGCGCCACGCTGACGTTACGGATGGCCACGCGGATGAAGTCGGCCTGGCGAAAGCTCTGCCGCTCGATGACCAGCTGGGGCGGCAGGGTGGCGGCAAGCTCCTCCAGCACCCGGTCGATGCGGGCGGTGAGGGCCAGGGTGTTCACCCCGGGTTGCTTGTACACACTCAGCACCACCGCCGGCCGCCCGTTGTAGCCACCAGCGCCCAGCCTCGGGGCCACCCCCTCCCGCACCTTCGCCACCCGCTCCACCGTGATGGGGGTGCCTTGCTCCGTGCGGAGGATGACGCCGGCCACGTCCTGGGCCGACCGGGCCCGGGCCGACGCCCGCACCTGGTACTCCTGGCCGCCAGTGACCCAGACGCCCGGGGCCGGTATGGCGCTGGCCTGGCGCAGGGTCTCCGCCAGCTCGTCGAGGCGCACCCGATGCTGCGCCATGGCCGCCGGGTCGGGTGCCACCTGGATCTGCGGCTCCTCTCCGCCGATGAGAAGGATCTCCGCCACCCCCGGCACCGCCATCAGGGGCCGCCGCACGGCGACCTCGCCCAGACGGCGCAGTTCCTGGGGCGGGAGGGACTCGGAGGTGAGGGCGAGGAACATCACCTCCCCCAGCAAGGAGGTGATCGACCCGAGGCGGGGGCCGCCGCCAGGCAGGGAGAGGGTGTCCAGGCGCTCTGCCACCATCTGGCGGGCGCGGTAAATATCCTTTCCCCAGTGGAACTCCGCCCACACCACCGAGAGTCCGGCGGCAGAGGCCGAACGGACCCGGCGGATGCCGGGTGCCCCCGCCAGCGCCGCGGTGATGGGGTATGTGATCGTCAGGTCCACCTCTTCGGCGGCCAGGCCGGGGGCCTCGGCGAGCACCGTCACGGTGGGCGCTGTGAAGTCGGGCAGGACGTCCACCGGGAGGGTAGCGACGACGGCACCGCCCACCGCCAGCAGGAGCAGGGCGGCCACCACCACCACCGTGCGGTGGTGCAGGGACCCGCGAATGAGGGCTTTCACCATGGCCTCTTCCCCTTTCGCCTGGTCAGTGCACGTGCCCGTGGTCGGCGCCCGCCGCCAGCAGGGCGGCGCGGCGAAGGGTGGGCCCTCCACGGGTGGCAACCCGCTCGCCGGGGTGCACACCCTCCAGCAGGACCCACTCCCCCAGCCGGCGCAGGGACCGCACCGGCCGGCGCTCGAACCTCTCGCCGGCATGCTGCACGTACACCACGGGCTCCCCGCCGTCGTCCACCAGGGCGGAGAGGGGCAGTACCACTCCCTCGTCGGACTCCGCCAGCACGAGCTCCGCCGTTCCCCGGGCGGCGAGGGGCAACTCGGCGGCCCCGCCGCGGATCTCCACGATCACGTCCACGCTCCCGGTCTGCGGGTCCACCGCCGGGGCGCGGGAGAGCAGGCGCACCTGCTCCCGGGAAAAGACCAGGGGCGGCGCGGATGCCGCCAGCTGCAGGGCGAGCCCCTCCAGCTCGGGCCCCAGGCGGGCCGCCTCGCCCACCGGGAGGGCGACGGTCACCCACAGGGGGTCGGGTCGCAGCAGGCGCAGCAGCGCCGCGCCGGCCGCCACCACCTGCCCTGGCCGGGCGTACACCGTCGCCACCCGGCCGGGGCAGGTGGTGGCGGCCGGCGCGGCGCTGCTGCGCC
>JABRVY010000475.1:0-2731 GCA_039961755.1 Acidobacteriota bacterium
CTGCCGGTCTGGGTGGATCAGGGCTCCGGGTGCCACCTGGATCTGCGTCCCTTCGGCCTGCACCCCGAGCCCACGGTGCAGGAGCTGCTGGCCACCGGTGCCGACACCGTGCTGTTCTCCGGCGACAAGCTGCTGGGCGGCCCCCAGGCCGGCATCCTGGTGGGGCGAGCGGCGACCATCGAGGCGCTGCGGCGCCACCCCCTGCGGCGCGCCCTGCGCCCGGACAAGGGCGCCCTCACCGCCCTGGTGGCCACCCTGGACGCCTACCTGGCCGAACGACCCCTGGAGGTGCCCCTCTACCGGCTGCTGGCCACCCCCGAAGGGGAGCTGCGCCGGCGCGCCCGCCGGCTGGCGCGACGGCTGGCCGCTGCTGGACTGCCGGCGCGCGCCGTGCCCTGCCGGGCGGTGGTGGGAGGCGGCACCACCCCCGACCAGACCCTCCCCTCCTGGGGGGTGGAGCTGCCGGGGAGAGACCAGAAGACGGCGGCGGCGCTGCGGCGGGGTACCCCGCCGGTGGTGGCGCGCATCGAGGACGAGCGGGTGCTCCTCGACCTGCGGGCGGTGTTCCCCGAGCAGGATCGGCAGCTCGTGCAGGCCACTGCCACCGCCCTGACCGCCGGGGGTGGCTAGGCGGGCTGGCGCGGCAACCCCAGGAAGGCAGCCAGCTCTTCCCCCTCGGCGCCGGCGGCGGCAAAGGCCAGCTGCCGCGCCCGCGCATCCTCCAGGGTCGGGCGGCAGCGGTCCGGCTCCAGTCCCAGCTCGGCCAGCCCGACCCACTCGCCGGTGGAGAGGATCGCCGCCCGCTCCAGGACGTTGGCCAGCTCCCGCACGTTGCCCGGCCACGGGGCCAGCATCAGCGCCCCCTGCGCCGCCGGGCGGAGGGTGAGGGCCCGCCGCCCGAGCCGGGCGGCCACCCGGCCCAGCAGATGGGCGGCCAGCGCCGGGATGTCCTCCCGGCGCTCCGCCAGCGTCGGCAGTCGGATGGGGAACACGCTCAGGCGGTGGTACAGATCGGCACGGAACGCCCCGTGCCGTACGGCGGCTTCCAGATCACGGTTGGTGGCCGCCACCAGGCGCACGTCCACCGGCACCGTGCCGGTGCCGCCGAGGCGGCACACCGCCCGCTCCTCCAGGGCGCGCAGCAGCTTCACCTGCACCCCCAGGGGCACCTCGCCGATCTCGTCCAGCAGCAGCGTTCCGCCCCGCGCCTGCTCCAGCCGCCCCAGATGCCGCGCCGTGGCGCCGGTGAAGGCCCCCCGCTCGTAGCCGAACAGCTCCGCCTCGATGAGCGTCTCGGGCACCGCCGCGCAGTTGAACGCCACGAAGGGTCCCCCCCGGCGGGCGGAAAGGGCGTGGACCGTCTGGGCGAACAGCTCCTTGCCAGTGCCCGAGGCGCCCAGCAGCAATACCGTGGCCTCGGTGGGGGCCACCCGCCGGGCGGCCGCCAGGGCCGCGGTGAAGAGCGGCGAGGTGCCCACCAGCACCGGCAGGCCGGCCTCCGCCGGGGCCGCGAGGAGCGCCAGGCGCGGCTGGGCGGCGGCCCGCAGCGCCGCCAGCACCCGCTCCATGTCCAGGGGCTTCTGGAAATAGTCCCGCGCCCCCTGCTTGAGCGCCGCCACCGCCGTGTCCACCGTGGCGTGGGCGGTCATCAGGAACACCGGCAGGTCGGGATCCTGCTCCCGCGCCGCCGCCAGCACCTGGATGCCATCGGCGCCGGGGAGCTTGAGATCGGCGAGCACCGCCAGAAAGCGCTCCCCCGACCGCAGCAGCGCCACCGCCTCATCCCCGCGCAGCGCCACGCGCACCGCATACCCCTCCCGCACCAGCGTTTCCTCCAGCATGGCCGCCAGGCTGCGACGGTCCTCCACCACCAGCACCGGCGCGCTCACTGGGGCACCCCCTCCCGGGGCAACCAGGCGACGAACCGGGCGCCGCCAGAGAACTCCCCATCGAGGGAGAGATCCCCCCCCAGCAGGCGCAGCAGCCGGCGCGCCAGCGCCAGCCCGAACCCTCCCGAGGGCTTGCTGGAGACGAACGGCGAGAAGAGCCTCTCCCGCAGCCCCGACGGGACTCCGGGGCCGTTGTCCTCCACCGCCACCTCAACGCCCTGGCTGCCGGCAGTCACCCGCACCACCACCTGGGCATCCTCCCGCGCCTCGGCGGCGTTGCGCAGCAGGTTCTCCAGCACCACCGCGAGCGCCGTGCGGTCGGCGGCCACCACCACCTCCTCCCCCTCCACCCTCACCGCAAGGCGCGGAAACACCCCCTCGAGGTGGCGCCCCGCCTCCTCGCACACCCGGCGCAGCGGCACCGCCTCGCGGTGCAGCTGGTGGGGTCGGGTGAAGGCCAGGAAGCGGTCCACCAGGCGGTCCAGCCCCTCCGTCTCGGCGGCGATGGCCTCGAGGTAGCGGGCGCGCCGCTCCTCTCCGGCGTCAGCGAGCAGGCGCACGTACCCGAGGATGGTGGCCAGGGCGTTGCGCACCTCGTGGGCCAGCCCGGCCGCCAGCTCGCCCAGCCCCGCCAGATGCTCCCGCTCCTCCAGGGCCCGCTCCAGCGCCTCCACGCGGGTCCGGTCGGTCAGGAAGACCACCTCGCCCTGCGCCGCGCCGCTGGCCGAGGGCAACGGCAGGCGACGCACCTCCACCGTGCGTTCCCCCAGTCGGCGCCGCCCTTCCCCCTCCAGGGTCGGCGAGGTGAGCGGCGCGCCCACCGCCAGTTCGGCGCCCAGCAG
>JABRVY010000476.1:0-2798 GCA_039961755.1 Acidobacteriota bacterium
CGGTGGTGTACCACACCGCCGGCGGCACCCCCGGCCGGGCCCCCACCGACGGCAGGAACACGTCGGTGCCGGCAAAGCCGGCGAAGGCCGGCGCGGCCAGACCCAGCGCCATGAGCGCCACCACGGGGCTACTGGGCGACCACCGTCGCCCGCCACGACCACCGACGCGTTCATTGGCACCCTTCCTCACAGTGTTACCCTCCCTGACCTGAATGCCCAGGTAACGCCCACCAAAGTCCACACTTCGTGACGCCGATGAAACTGAGATCACGTCTATCGCGCTGATGAGACGTTGTCAAGAGACTGAGGACGCGTGTCTTCGCGCCCCACCTCCGGGGCCGGGCAGCGCCGTCAGTGGGTGCGTGCAGGCGCCGGGCCTCGGCTGTCCCCTCCCTCAGAGGCGACTGTTGTCGCGCAGCGGTTCGACGTCGAAAACAACGCCCGTGAGAACTGTCAGCTCGCGGCGCAGTAGGCCAGCGAGATCGAAGTCCACCCGTCCGGCAGCCTGGAGTTGCGCCGCCCGCGCCTCCCACTCGCGCGGCGGATCCCCCTTGCCCAGGACGCCGATGACCACATGGTTGGAGACCGGATCGCCATTGTCGCTTCCGGCCCCGGAACGCAACAGATAAGCGGTGGGAAATGAGCCGGCGATGGTCGCCACTTGACGTTGGTACAGCTCGTTGACGTGGGGCCCCCAGATGTTGGAAACGACAACGCCACCCGGGCGCAGGCGGGCTCGCAGCAGGCGGAAAAACTCCAGCGTCGTCAGGTGGTGGGGGATGGCGTCGGGGCCGTAGGCGTCCAGGAAAACCACGTCGTACACCTCGCGGGTGCGGCCCAGAAAGGTGCGGGCGTCCGCCACCTCCACCTGGGTCATGAGGGTCGGCACCAGCCCGAAGAACTCCCGGCACACCTGCACCACCTCGGGATCGATCTCGACGATGGTCTGGCGCACGTAGGGGAAGGAACGCTGCAGCGCCCGGGTCAGCGAGCCACCACCGAGGCCCACCACCAGCACCCGACGGGGGCCGGGGTGAAGCGCCATGGCCGTCATCATGGAGCGCAGGTACGGGAAAACCAGCTCGGCGGGGCGGGTGCGGCGCATGCACGATTGCAGAACCGCCCCGGGCGGGAACTCCAGGCAGCGCAATCCGGAGGTGGGGTAGTCGGTCACCCGCACGCGGCCGTAGGGGGAAACGCGCTCGGCCCGCACGATCCCACCCGCAGGCTGCGCCTGCACCGCCACGGCGGCCAGCGTCAGCAGGGCAGACAGGGTCCGCGTCAGCAAGCCCACGACCTTCACGCTAGCATCATCGGCGCGAGCCGCCAAGCTCGACCGCCCCGGGCGCTTGCAGTAGCAGGGTGCAGTACTCGTCCAACCAGCGCTCGCGGCAACGGCGGCAGCCCAGACGGAGGAAGCGGCGGCGAACGTCGTACGCTTCCTCCCACAGCATGCCGGACAGCAGCAGCCAGCCGCCCGACACGGTGCGCTGGACCAGTGCCTCCGCCTGACCCAGGAACACCTCCGCCGGCACGTTGGCGGTGATGAGGTCGAAACGAATGTGGGCGAGGGCCGTCACCTCCCCCGCGAGGCTCGACACTCCCCCGAAGAGGCCGTTGATACGGGCGTTGTCGGCGGCCAGCCGCGCTGCCCGGGGGTCGATATCCACGCAGACCGCCCACGCCGCCCCGAACCGCAGCGCGGCCAGCGCCAGCACTCCCGTGCCGCACCCCAGATCCAGCATCGTCATCCCCTCGAGGGGGGCCAAGGTGGCCAGCACCTCCAGACAGCTGGCGGTGGTCTCGTGCTCCCCCGACCCGAACGCTCCCCGGCGGAGCAGCAGAGTTCCCGCCGGCCGGCCGGCAGTTTCCGGCAAGGTAAGGAGCACCTCCTCGCGGACCCCCGTGGTCGTCACCCCCTCCCTCTCCCGACGCCCAAAGGCGTGGTACAAGGTCAGTATGACAAAGGCCACCCGCCTCGCCACTGCCACCGCCCTTCTCGCCCTCACCTGCAGCCGGACTCCGCCCCCCGACCCGGCCTGGGTGGCCGAGGTAGAGGCATGGCGCGCCCGCCGCCTGGCCTCCCTCACCCGCCCCGACGGGTGGCTCACCCTGGTAGGGTTGCACTGGCTTGAGGTCGGTCGCAACCGC
Organism: Acidobacteriota bacterium; assembly: GCA_039961755.1. GTDB lineage: Bacteria > Acidobacteriota > Thermoanaerobaculia > Thermoanaerobaculales > Thermoanaerobaculaceae > CALEVZ01. The sequence continues at coordinate 2,152 of JABRVY010000476.1, forward strand.
GTGGGCTCGGCGGTCGATGCGGAGGTGTTCCTCGAGGAGGCGCACGTGCCTGCCCACGTCGCCACCCTCGAACTCACCCCCGATGGGCAGGTGCTCCTGGATCCGGTGCCCGGCAGCGGGCTCCTGGTCAACGGCGAGCCTGCCGAACCTGGACCCCTGACCACCGACCGCGGTGACTCCCCCTCGTTGCTGTCGCTGGGTCCCCTGCGCATGGTGGTGATCCAGCGCCAGGACCGCTTCGCCCTGCGGGTCCGCAACCCCGATTCTCCGTTGCGCGCCAACTTCGCCGGCCTCGAGTACTTCCCCCTCGACCCGCGGATGCGCCTGCCAGCCCGCCTGGAGCCGTTCGACGAGCCTCGCGAGGTCACCGTGCCGGTGGCCCAGGGGCCACCCCAGCGCTTCCTGGCACCCGGCGTGGTGCGGTTTTCCCTGTACGGGCGAGACCTCTCTCTCTTGCCGCTTATCTCGTCGCCAGACGACCCGACGTTCTTTTTCGTCTTCCGCGACGCCACCAGCGGCAGGCAGACCTACGGCGGCGGCCGCTTCCTGGACGCCGCCGCCCCGCCGCCGGGCTCCCTGGAACTGACGTTGGATTTCAACTTCGCATATACCCCGCCCTGCGCCTTCACCCCCCACGCCACCTGCCC
>JABRVY010000477.1:0-1876 GCA_039961755.1 Acidobacteriota bacterium
GGCGTGGGTGGGGGGTCGCCGGACCCCCCGCCTCCTAGAGATACTTCAACATCTCCTTCGCCATCGGGGCGTCGGCGTGGTCGGGGGCCACCTTGAGGAACTTCTCCAGGAGCTCTCGCGCCTTGGCGTTGTTGCCCTCGCGCAGGTAGATCATGCCCAGCTGGAAGAGTGCCGGACCGAACTCGGCGTTTTCCGCCAACGCCTCTTCCAGGAGGGGCTTGGCGGCCGCATCGTTGCCCTTGTTGAGGTGCTCTACCGCCTCGTTGTAGAGGAGTGCCGGGTCGGCGGGGTTGGCCAGCTTGTAGGCGGCCATGTACGCCTCGTGGGCCTTGGTGTCGCCCAGCTCCTGGGCGGCGTTGGCGGCAAGGGCGAGGCAGGGGGGGAAGTTGGCCTTGTGGTCGAGGCACTTCTTGGCGTTGGCCAACGCTCCCGCATGGTTGCCGGCCTTGGCGTCCAGCCTGGCCAGCTCCGCCCAGCCGAGGTACAGGTCGGGTTTGATGCCCACGGCTTCCAGGAGCTTGGCCCGCCCCTCGGCGACCTTTCCTGCCTGGAGGAGCTCGCTGGCCTGGCGCAGCTCCTTGATGCCGGGGCTCTCCAGGACCTCCCCCTGGGCCTGCGCCTGCAGCTCCTCGAAGGTCAGCAGGACGAACTCCAGGTTCAGGGTCTGCGCCCCGATGAGCGGCTTGTTGAGCTGCTCGATGGGCTGATAACCCGGCGCCTCGACCTTGAACAGGTAGTTTTTCGTGGCATCGACGATGAGGGTGGCGAAGCTACCCTTGTCGTCGACCTTCATCTCCTTGCGGTAGTTGGTGATCTCCGGGCAGGTGATGACCACGCTGGCGGTGGTGATCGGCCTCCCCTTGGAGTCCTTGACCACCCCCTTCACACGCCCCTGCGCCTGGGCGAGGAGCAACGATGGCAGGAGAAGCAGCACCGCCGGGAGGAAACGCGCGCGCCTCATGTCTCGACCCCCTCTCGGAAGGCCAGCGGCCTTCCGCACACAGTCTACCAGCGTTGGCGGAGGGTGGTGAAATCTCGGCGGTCAGTCGAAGACCGGCTGGTGCTCGGTGTCGCTCTCCGCCTCGCGTTCGATGACCCCGGTGGCCATCTCCACCACCCAGCGGTGGAAGTTGGCTTCCGCACCATCGACGGCGAACTCCAGGATTTCTGGCAGTTCGTAGGAGTGAATCTCGCGGATCGCCTCGCTCACCCGGGCAAACAGCGCGCGACGAGTCTTGATGAGGAGGAGGAACTCCGAATCCTCGCACACCTTGCCCTTCCAGCGATAGATCGAACGCTGGCAGGGCAGGATATTGACGCAGGTTGCCAGGCGGCGCGCCACGAGTTCTTCCGAGATCTCCACCGCCTGCTGTTCGGTGCCGACCGAGGTGACCACAACGCTGATGGGCTCCAGCTCCGCCATGGCGCACACGGTACCGGCGCGGCGGAGAATCGTCAAGGGAGGGGCTTGTGCCGTATAATGATCGTGTTCCTGGACCTGGGGGCGTACCGGGTTCGACGGGGACGGTTGAGCCGCCGGCAGCGTGCTGTGGTCCGCCGCCACGTAAAACAGGCGGAAAACACACCTGCCAACACTGAGCTGGCACTGGCTGCCTAGCGCAGTCACGTCGTGATCGCTGGCCCCCGCCTGCGGACCTGATCACGACGCCGCAAAGCAGGCTGGAGAGGCGCGCAGCCCGGGCGCGTCCCTCGAAATCTCACGGGCTGGTCGCGACGGCCTGGCGCCTGGGCTGGGGGCCGCCGCGACGAGAATGACTCCCAGGCTGCGCACGGAGACACCGACGGCTCGAGTCTACCGGACGGGGGTTCGATTCCCCCCGCCTCCACCATTTTTTTCGGGGGGCCAGAGCGAGGA
>JABRVY010000478.1:0-2845 GCA_039961755.1 Acidobacteriota bacterium
GGTTGCGGGGGTAGGGGATGGGGGCGCGGGAGAAGTACAGGGCCCGTCCGGCCTCATCGCAGACCACCTTGACCACGTGGGGGTCGGCGAGGTCACCCTCCTGACCGGCCAGGGCCAGCGTCGCCATGGGAACCTCCGGGTGGGCGCGGAGGAACTCGGCGAGGATGCGCAGGTTCTCGGGCGGCAGCGCCGGCTCGTCCCCCTGGACGTTGAGGACCACGGCCGCCTGGCGAGATCGGGCCACCTGGGCGACGCGGTCGGTGCCCGAGGAGGCTGCCCCGGTCATCTCGACGCCTGCCCCGGCCCGTCGCGCGGCAACGGCAATTCGCTCGTCGTCGGTGGCGACGACGATCTCGCTGGCCACACCTGCCTCGCGTACCCGCGTCACCACGTGGGCCACCATGGGTACTCCCAGCAGCGGGACGAGGGGCTTGCCTGGAAAGCGGCTAGAGGCATAGCGCGCCGGAATGACGGCGAGGAGAGATCCTCTGTCCATCCTGTGCAGGCACTCTACGGGGTCCAGGGCGGGGTGTCAACGCGCCGGCGTACCGGTGTTGGTACTCTTAGGCGGTGCGACGGCACGGGGGGATGACGGCACGTTGGGGAGCGGCCTTGGTGATGTTGTTGGCCGCCGCTCTTGCCGTGGTGATGGTGCACCGCTTCTGGGTCGCCGAGCTGTCCCACGTCACCGGCGAGGCGCAGTGGATGTGGGTCACCGATCAACTGGAGCGCGTCAGCCCCACTCATGGTCTCTTCGTCGCCAGCTTCTCGCTCCCCGCCCCCCCGCGCGAGGCGCTCCTGAAGATCTGTGGCGACCGTGAGTACGTTGTCTATGCCAACGGCACACCGGCGGCGTGCGGGTGGAGCCGGCCCGGTTTCCGGCTGGATCTGTACGACATCGGCCACCTCCTGCGGCAGGGGGACAACGTCCTGGCGGTGGAGGTGAGGTCGCCCACCCCGGTGGGGGGGGTGTTGCTGGCCCTCGATGTGGCGGGGGTCGGCGCCAACGTGGTGACGAGCGGGCGGTCGTTCGTGCTGCGCCGCCGCTTCTCGCTGGGGGCACGAGAGCCAGACGATCACCCGGTTCCGGTGTTGTGGGGACGACCGCCGCGGCAGCCCTGGGGGTATCCGCAGATGGTTTCCCACCCGCGCACGTTGGATGAGGTGATGGTTCTGGACCCCATTCGCCTGGAGCAACGGGATGGGGTGGCCCTCCCACGAGGGGGTATGCGATTCGAGCTTCCGGAAGAGGTGGAAGGGTACCTGTGGCTGGAGCGGGGGGGGGACGGTGAGGTCTACCTGGCGACCGGCCACGAGGGCGATCTCGACGACGCCGCGGCGCGTGCTCGCGCGCAGGCGGTGGTGTCCGGCCGGGGCCAAGATCGGTGGCTGGATCCCATGCCACGAAGGCTGCGCTCGGTCTGGGTGTTTGCGCGAGAGCTTCCGGCTGCGGTGGAGATCTGGCCGCTCCCCTCAGAGCTCCGCAGCGGCGCGCCCGGCCTGGTGGTGGAGAACGGCGTGGCGATCGAGCGAACGCTGTGGACGAGGCACTTTCCGCCGCCGTAGCGGCTCGCCGCGGGGGCGGAGGTCACGACTACGAGAGCCGGTCGGCCAGCTCGGCGATGGCGCGCCGGGCCTCGGCGACCTCGGCGCGAGACGAGTCGTAAGCTCCCAAGACGAGGACCTGTCGGTAACACTCGAGGGCGGCACCGGCGTCCCGGAAACGGTGCCAGGCGAGGTGGCCCTTGAGCAGCCAGGTATCGAGACTTCGGGGATCCTCGGCGAGAATCTTATCGCAGAAATGATCGGCAAACCGCCAGCGACCCTCGCGTATGGCTCGCTCGATTTGTCGCCGAAACGCCGCAACGAGAGTGGTCTCTTCGCGAGCTCGCGAAACATCACCGCTGACGTGGCGCAGGATCGCAGCAACCATCGATACACCAAGTATAGGCGCCAAACTCGCGAGTTGCAAGGCCGCGAGTTGTCTCATCAAAAATCTGCCCGGGCGGGGATGGTTGCCTGAGGCGAGATTCTGCTCGAAACGGGGTGGGTGGGTGAGGCTGCTCTGTCGAGTCAATAGCCAGAGTCGAAGGGTCGTCGCAGACCATTTGACGCGACCTGGGGGAGAAACGTTCCAGGCCGGCCGAGAGGGCGATCACCGTCAGGCAGTGGGGCGAATAGGAGGAAATCCAGGCCGCCACCCCCGCCTGCGCCGTCGTATGGACCGGCTGCCCGTGCCCGTGTCCGTGCCCGTGTCCGTGTCCGTGTCCGTGTCCGTGACCGTGTCCGTGTCGGTGTCCGTGTCTGTGTCCGTGTCCGTGTCTGTGTCCGTGACCCTGTGGGCGTTGTGTTCGACGCGGGGGGCTGCGGGAGGAAGAGCGGGGCCGGGCGCGCCGTTGTCCGGGGCGATGAAGACGGACGCGGTGAACCGGGAATTCACGGAAACAGCGCAGCAACCTTCAGCTGTCACCGGGGGGTTGGCGGTGGCCGGCGGGTGGCGGCCAGATTACCTGCGCGTGCGCGGGAAGGAGCCCCTGGCGGCGCTGGACCGCATCGTTACCCAGGCGGTGAAGCAGCTGCAGCCGGGGGAGGGGAGGCTTGCCCTGCTCCTCCACGCCAAGGGGCAGTTCCGCGCCCTCTTTGCGGTGCTCGCCGACGGCGAGGGGGCGACGCTGCTGGCTCCGCCGGGGCGGGGCAGCGAGGTGGCGGCAGGGCTGGAGCGCTACCTGGCCCTGAGCCGGTGTCGCCTCGAGCAGAGTCCCCCTGCAGCCCTCACCCTCCTGGGCCCGGGGTGGGAGGCGGTGGTGGCCGCCTGCGGCGCCGACCCCGCGCTGCGCGCCGGGGG
>JABRVY010000479.1:0-3365 GCA_039961755.1 Acidobacteriota bacterium
GCTGGGGGTGGAACTGGACCCGGAGGCTCGCACCCTGGCCCTGGAGGTGGAGCTGGCCAACCCCGGCGGGCGGTGGCGACCCGGCATGCTGGCACGCATCGAGTTGCCCCGCCGTGTCCTGGATCGGGCGGTCCTGGTGCCGCTGTCGGCGGTCATCGATTACGAGAAGGAAAAGGTCATCTATCTCGTCGAGGAAGGCCGGGCGCGCCGGCAGGTGGTGGAGCTGGGCCCGGTGATCGGCGACGAGGTGGTGATCAGCAAGGGTGTGTCAGCGGGGGAGGTGGTGATCGTGGAGGGCCACCAGCAGGTATCGGACGGCCAGCGCGTGGTCGAGGCGGCCTAGGGGCGGTGCATGGGGATCACCGACTTCGCCCTCGCCCGGCGCAACGCCACGGTTTTCTTCCTGATCGCCATCGTGGTGGCGGGGGCCAGCGCCTATCTCAGCTTGCCGCGGGAGGCGGCCCCCGACATCACCGTGCCGGTGATCATCGTTTCCACCCTCTACCCGGGCGCCTCCCCCACCGACATGGAAACCCTCGTCACCCGCCACCTGGAGCGGGAGCTGCAGGGGGTGGAGGGGCTCAAGCGCCTCACCTCCACCTCCCAGGAAAGCGTCTCCGTGGTCACCGTGGAGTTCGTCTCCGGCACCGACATCGACGCGGCGCTGCAGAAGGTGCGGGACCGGGTGGACCGCGCCAAGGTGGACTTCCCGCGCGACGCCGAGGAACCGGCGCTGCAGGAGATCAACTTCTCCGACTTTCCCATCGTCCAGGTCAACCTCTCCGGCGCCGTGGGCCCGGCGGTGCTGAAGCAGCTGGCGGAAAACCTCAAGGATCGCCTGGAGGGGCTGCCGGGGGTGTTGCGCGTCTCCCTGGTGGGCGGCCTGGACCGCGAGGTGAAGGTGGAGGTGGACCCCCAGCGCCTGCGCCTGTACCGGCTGGCCTTCCAGGATGTGGTGGACGCGGTGGCCAACGAGCACCTCTCGGTGCCGTCGGGGGAGCTCAAGGTGGGTAGCCAGGCGCTGTCGGTGCGCGTGCCGGGCGAGGTGAAGGAGCCGCGGGAAGTCGCCGACTTCGTCATCCGGGCCACCGGCGGCCGTCCGGTGTTCGTGCGCGACGTGGCCACGGTGAGCTTCCGGTTTGCCGATCGCACGTCGTTTGCCCGCATCAACGGCCAGGAGTCGGTGGCGCTGGCGGTGCAGAAGCGGCTGGGCGCCAACATCATCACCGTGGCCGACGCGGTCAAGCGGGCGGTGGAGGAGGAACGGACCGGCTGGCCCACCGGCGTGCAGGCCACCATCCTGGGCGACCAGAGCAAGGACATCCGCACCATGGTGGTGGACCTGGAGAACAACATCCTCTCCGGGTTGCTGCTGGTGGTGCTGGTGCTGATGTTCGCCCTGGGCCTGCGCAACGCCGTGCTGGTGGGACTGGCCATCCCCATGTCCATGCTGCTGACGTTCCTTCTCCTGCAAATCCTCGGCATCACCCTCAACATGATCGTGCTGTTCTCCCTGGTGCTGGCGGTGGGGATGCTGGTGGACAACGCCATCGTCATCATCGAGAACATCTACCGCCACACCCAGGAGGGCAAGCCGCGCCTGCGAGCCGCCGGGGAGGCGGTACGCGAGGTGGGGGTGGCGGTGTTCGTCTCCACCCTCACCACCGTGGGAGCGTTCTTCCCGCTGCTCTTCTGGCCCGGGGTCACCGGCGACTTCATGTACTACCTGCCGGTCACCGTGTCCATCGTGCTGCTGGCCTCCATGGTGGTGGCGTTCACCATCAACCCGGTGCTGGCCGCCTTCTTCATGAGTGCCGGCCGCCCCGCCGCCAGCGGCGACGAGGTCGGGGTCAACGAGAAACTCCTGGGGCCGCGGCTGCTCGCCGCCTACCGCCGGGTGCTGGCCACCGCCCTCGACCACCGGGCCCTGACGCTGGCCGCCGTGGCCGCTCTCTTCGTGGCGGTGGTGGCCCTCTTCGCCGCCTTCAACCATGGCGTCGAGTTCTTCCCCGAGACCGAACCCCGGCAGATCTTCGTGGACGTGGAGATGCCCCCCGGCACGCGGCTGGAGAGCACCAACACGGTGGCGAAGGAGATCGAGCGACGCCTGGCGGGACTGGCCGACGTCAACGTCGTCGCCGTCGGCGTGGGGGAGGGGTCCCAGGCCGATTTCGGCGTCGCCGGCGGGGGTGACGCCACCAGGGCGCGGGTGTCCATCGACCTGCTGGACCGCAAGGAGCGCACCGAGAACTCGTTCCTCACCCTCGCCGAGGTGCGCCGGCGCACCAGCGGCATCCCCGGGGCCACCATCGACGTGGACCGCCCCAACGAGGGGCCGCCGGTGGGCCTGCCCCTGACCATCGAGATCTCCGGCGAGGACTTCGTGCAGCTGGGGGCCATCGCGGCGCGCATCCGCCAGGCGATCGTGGACATCCCGGGGCTGGTATCGCTGGACGACGACTTCGACCTGGCGCGGCCGGAGATCAACGTGCGAGTGGATCGGGTGCGGGCCGCCCGCCTGGGGCTGACCACCCGCGACATCGGCAACACTCTGCGCACTGCCCTGCAGGGGCAGGAGGCGGCCATCTACCGCTACGGCGACGAGGACGCCAAGATCCGCGTGCGCCTGGCGGAGGGCTCTCGCCAGCGCCTGGAGGATCTGGAGCAGCTCACGGTGGTGGCCGAGGGCGGCATCCACGTGCCCCTGTCGGCGGTGGCCACCCTGGAGCAGGGAGCGGCGCTGCCCGCCATCCGGCACAGGGCGGCGCGCCGGATGGTCACCGTCTCGGGCCGGGTGACCTCCCCGGAGCTGGCGGAGCCGGTGCGGCGGGAGGCCCGCCAGCGTCTGGAGGCCATCCCCGACCTCCTGCCCCCCGGCGTCACCCTTGCCTTCGCCGGCCAGTCGGAGGAGGAGGACGAGGCCAAGGAGTTCCTCTCCCAGGCCTTCTTCTTCGCGTTTCTCATCGTCCTCCTGCTGATCATCGGCACCTTCGACTCCTTCGTGGTCCCCCTGATCGTCATGACCTCGGTGTTCATGTCCATGGTGGGGGTGCTGGCGGGGCTGGTGGTGACCGGTCAGCCCTTCGGCATCATCATGACCGGCCTGGGCGTCATCTCCCTGGCGGGGATCGTGGTCAACAACGCCATCGTCCTGCTCTCCTACGGCGAGCAGCTGTGGGCCCAGGGGTTGCCCCGCCGGGAGGTGGTGATGCTCACCGGCCTGCGCCGCCTGCGCCCGGTCACCCTCACCGCCATCACCACCATCCTGGGGCTCATTCCCCTCACCACCGGGGTGGAAATCGATTTCCGCACCCTCTCCCTGGCCACAGGCGGCGAGTCCAGCCAGTGGTGGCGGGGCATGGGGG
>JABRVY010000480.1:0-7352 GCA_039961755.1 Acidobacteriota bacterium
CCTCTCCCCCTGGTGGCGCCGCGGCGCCCTGGTCGTGCTCGCCGTGGGATTCGCCACTTTGGGGGTGGTCACTCTCCTTGCCTACCGAAACGCTCCGCCGATCCCAAAGAAGGTGGTGGACCAAGGCGGGCAACTTGTCTTTACCGAGAAGGACATCCTCGACGGCCAGGAAGTTTTCCTCAAGTACGCCCTCATGGAGCACGGCACCCTGTGGGGGCACGGCGCCTACCTGGGACCCGATTACTCCGCCTCGTACCTTCGCCGGGAAGCCGAAATCGTGCGCGAGCACCTGGCCCTCGAGCGTTTCGGGACCTCCTTCGACAGCCTCGAGGCGGTGCAGCAGGACGCGGTATCGGCGGCCCTCCCCGGGGTGTTGAAGGAGAACCGCTACGACCCGGACACCGGAACCCTCACCCTCACCGACGGGGAAGTGGCGAGCTTCCACACCCAGCAGGGTGAGTGGGCGGCCTACTTCCGCGACGGGGCGCCGGGACTCCCTCCCGGCTATATCAAGAACCCCCACGAAGTGGATGCTCTCACCGCCTACCTGGCCTGGGCCGCCTGGGCCACCCGCGCCAACCGTCCGGAACGTCCCTACTCCTACACCGGCAACTGGCCCTACGAGCCCCTGATCGGCAACACCCCCACCTCCCAGGCCCTGCTGTGGAGCGCCCTGAGTCTGGTCTTCCTGCTCGCCGGCCTGGGAGCCATGCTGTTCGTCTTCGGGCGCTTCGATTTCCTGGGCTGGAGGGGAGAGGGGGGGGCCGGGCGCCTGCCGCTCCTGCCCGAACCCAACCTGCACCCCAGCCAGCGCGCCGCAACCCTGTACTTCGCCGTGGTGGCACTGCTGTTTCTCCTGCAAGTACTCACTGGCGGCGCCCTCGCCCACTACCGCGTGGAGCCCCAGGGGTTCTACGGCTTCGACCTCAACAGCATCATCCCCTATACCCTCATGCGCACCTGGCACCTGCAGCTGGCGGTGTTCTGGATTGCCACCGCCTGGGTCGGCGGCGGGCTGTTTCTCGCCCCGGTGGTTGGAGAAAAGGAGCCAAAGGGACAGAAGGCGGGAGTCGTGGTGCTGTTGGGCGCCCTCGCCGTGGTGGTGTTCGGGTCCCTGGCCGGGGAGTACCTGGGCGTCCATGACCTCCTGGGTGACCTGTGGTTCTGGTTCGGCCACCAGGGCTCGGAGTACCTCGACCTGGGCCGCTTCTGGCAGATCCTGCTGGCCGCCGGCCTGATGCTGTGGCTGACATTGATGTTTCGCGCCTTGAAGCCCGCCCTGGCCGATCCCGGCCGGCGGGAGCTCACCACCCTGTTCATGGTGGCAGCCTCGGGGATCGTGGTGTTCTACCTTCCGGCGTTCTTCTGGGGGGCCCGCACCAACTTCGCCGTCATCGACGCCTGGCGCTTCTGGATCATCCACCTGTGGGTGGAGGGGTTCTTCGAGCTCTTCGCCACCGTGCTGGTGGCGGTGATGTTCACCCACATGGGACTGGTCACTCCCCGCACGGCCACCCGGGTGGTCTACCTGGATGCCATCCTGTATCTGTCCGGCGGCATCGTGGGGACCGCCCACCACTGGTACTTCACCGGCCAGGAGTGGATCGCCATGGCCCTGGGGGCCTGCTTCTCGGCCCTCGAGGTGGTTCCCCTGACCCTGTTGACCCTGGACGCCTGGGATTTCATCAAGCTGCAGCAGGCCAGGGAGCCGGCAGAGCGCCACCCCGTGGCGGGCCGCCAGCGTCTGGCGATCTCCTTCCTGATGGCGGTGGGCGTGTGGAACTTCGTGGGCGCCGGGGTGTTCGGCTTCCTCATCAACTTGCCCATCGTCTCCTACTACGAGATGGGAACCACCCTCACCCCCAACCACGGGCACGCCGCCATGTTCGGCGTCTTCGGCATGCTGGCCCTGGCGGTGCTGGTGTACGCCCTGCGCGCCTCGGTGACCGATGTCCTGTGGGCCAGGTTGGAAGGCCATATTCGCGTCAGTTTCTGGGGGCTCAACGTGGGCCTGGCGCTGATGGTCATCCTGAACCTCTTCCCCGCCGGGGTGGTGCAGCTGCTCGCCGTGATCGAGCACGGCTACGCCTACGCCCGCTCCCTGGAGTTCACGCAAACCGGCTTCTTCCACGCCTCCGAGTGGGTGCGGCTGGGGGCCGATACGGTGTTCATCGTGGTCGGGGTCCTGCCGCTGGTCATCGCCACCTTGAAGGGGGTCTTCGGCCGCGGTGGGGCCTTGCGCCAGCGCCTGTAAGGAGAGATTGAAATGATCATCCATTCTCGTTTCGCCTCAACTCCTCGGATCACAACCCTGGTGGCGCTGGCCCTGGCGCTCCTGACACCCTCTCCGGCGGCGGCACACTGCGACGCCCTGGACGGCCCGGTGGTGCTCGATGCTCGCGCCGCCCTCAGTACCGGGAATATCACCCCTCTTCTCAAGTGGGTGAGCGCGGACGACGAATCTCCGGTGCGCCAGCTCTTTGCCACCGTCATGAGAGTCCGCACCCTAGGCGACGAGGCCCGCGAGGTGGCCGAAACCCACTTCTTCGAAACCGTGGTGCGGCTGCACCGGGCGAGCGAAGGGGCGCCTTTCACCGGCCTGAAGCCGGCCGGATTGCCCCGGGAACCCGCCGTCACGGTGGTGGAGGCGGCTCTCGCGGAGAGGTCTCCGGATTCGCTGCTGGCGGCCGTCGCCGCCCATCTTCGCCCCGGCCTGACCTCGCGGTGGGAGGCCGCCCGGGCAGCGGCGGAGAACGCCTCCACGTCGCCGGAGAAGGGTCGCCTGTGGGTGGCGGCCTACGTGGATCTGGTGCACCACGTCAAGAACCTTCTGCAGGCAGCGGGTCCAGCGGGAACGGGGGGAGACAGCGACCGCCACCAGGGTCGCGTCGCCGCATCCTGCACCCATCCCGACTAGGTCGCCGCCCCGGCGGCCACCCAGGCACCGGCCCTGGCCAGCACCCAGGGCCGGTGATATCTTCTTTTCGTGCGGACCCTCGCAAACGGCGCCGTTGCAGCCCTGGCACTGCTCCTGTCGATGGGCGGGCTCGCCATCGCCGCGGGGGGCGGGCAGGAGGGGCAGGAAGAACCCAGCACCCACGAGGTGCCCGCGGGGGAGACGGTCGCGACCCCGGAAGCACCTCAACCGGCTCAGGACCCCTGTGCCCGCAGGCGTTCCCTGCGGGACAGCGCCATCGACGACACCCGCCGCGTGCTCGCCGAGACCCTCTGCCGCGCCACACTGTGGTTCGACGGTCTGTTCGGCGCCGACGAACACCCCGAGGCGGCCCGCAATGCCCACGGCCGGGCGGAGGTGTCGGTGTTCAACTCCGATTACGAGGGTACACGCCTCCGGGGTCGCCTCAACGCCCGCGTGGACCTGCCGAACCTGCAGGAGCGCCTCAACGCCTTCGTGGGGCGCGATGACCCCGACGATTTCGTCCAGGACCGCCGGGAAGGGGCCGCCCTGCGCAGTCAGATGAGGGATTTTCAACGCCATGAGAGCTGGCTGGCCGGCTTCGGCTACTCCCTGCCGGGGGACTATCGCCAGCGCTTCGACGTCCGGGTGGGCACCCGGGTCTCTACCGCCCCCAAGCTGTTCGTGCAAGGCCGCTGGCGGCGCAACATCGAGGTGGGCGAGGCGAGCTTGTGGCACCTGCGCCAGACCGTCTTCTGGACCAACCGTGATGGCTTCGGAACCACCAGCGCCGTGGAGTACGACCGCGTTCTGACGCCTTCCTTGCTCTTTCGCCTGGCCGCCGTCGGCACCGTGTCGGAGCGCGGGGAGGGGCTGGACTGGCGCACCAACGCCCTGCTCTTTCAATCCCTTCCGGGACCCCACGCCATGGCCCTGGAGGGGTTCGTTCGCGGCGAAACAGGTGCCGAGGTGCCCCTGCGCGAGTACGGCAGCCGCCTCATCTACCGTCGCACCCTGAGGCAAAGGGAGTGGCTGTTCGGGGAGGCGTTCGTGGGCTACAGCTGGCCCCGCCGCTTCCTCGAAGAGGAGCGGAAGGGCTCGCTGGCCATCGGAGTGGGACTGGAACTCCTGTTTGGCCGGGATTGACCGGGGTGGGGACGGGGGCGCGTCATGCCGCCGCAGACCGAGCGGCAGGGAATGGAGTACAGTTTGCCGCGGAGGACGGTGCATGGCAGCGACCCCAGCGGTTCTCGAAGCCTTCCTGGCCGAGTACGGCCGGCTGGTAGAGAGTACCCTCAAGCCCAGCCAGGCTGACATCATCGCCGAGTTGTCCGGGTGGCAGGATCCGGCGCACTGGGAGAAGTACAAGCGCACCAGCAGGATGCCTCTGCCAACTCCGGTCCACAGCATCCTTTCTCGCATCAAGCGCCCCGAGCAGGTGGTGGACAAGATCCTGCGCCGGCCGGACACCTTCCCCGCCGGCCTGGTGGCCGAGAGCCTGGCGCGCATGCCGGACACCCTGGGCTTCCGGGTGGTGGTCTACTTCCTCTCCCACCTGCCGCTCATTGACCGGGAGCTGCGCGACTCCGGGGTGTTCGAGCTGTCCGCCGAAGACCCGCCGGTGGCCTACCTGCCCGCCGACCAGGTGCGGGTGCTGGGTCTGGATCACCTCGTCCAGCGCGAGAAGGAGAGCGGCTACTCATCGGTTCACTACACCATCCGGCTGCGGCGACCGGGAGCTCCCTGGTTCGAGCTGCAGGTGCAGACCCTCGCCCAGGAAACCTGGAGCGCCATCGAGCACCACCTCGGCTACAAGCCCGGCAAGTGCATCTCCCTGGCCGCCCAATCGCAGTTCAAGATCCTTTCCAAGTACATCAGCGCCATCGACGAGCACTTCAACCTGCTGCACGAGGAGCTGAACCACCTGCAGGAGGAGGTCACCTACTCGCAGGAGGACTTCCTCAACGCCGAGAACCTCCCCTCGGTGCTCGCCGACATGGGGATCTCCTGCGCCCAGCGGGACCTCAACAACATCCTCAAGTTTCTCTACAGTCGCGGGGTTGAACACGTGGCGGACCTGCGCGGTCTGGGGACCGCCAAGCGCCTGGCCACCATACGCAACACCTACCTGGCGGTGGCCGGGCGCCCGCCGGTCAATCTGGAGATCATCGCCACCCTCGCCGCCCTGCGCGGCGCCGCCAATGGCAGCGAGGAGGTCGAACGTATCAAGGCCCAGATCGCCTACCGCGGCGCCTGGGACAGCATCCGCCAGGACCTCCTGCGGGCCTGACCTCCGCCCGGCGACCGGGCGACATCAGGGGTAGAGGCGGTTGAGCAGCCGCGGGTAGGGGATGGCCTCCCGCAGGTGGGAAAGACCGCACAACCACGCCACCACCCGCTCGATCCCCATGCCGAAGCCGGAGTGGGGGAAGCCGCCGTAGCGGCGCACGTCCAGGTACCACTCGAAGGCCTGGCGCGGCAGCGAGTGCTCCTGGATCCGCCGCTCCAGCAGCTCCAGGGAACCGATGCGTTCGGAACCGCCGATGATCTCCCCATAGCCGTCCGGGGCGATCATGTCGAGGGCCAGGGCGCGGGTGGGGTCGTGGGGGTCCGGTTCCATGTAGAAGGCCTTGATGGCCGCCGGGTAGCGGGTGATCATGATGGGCTTGCCCGACTCGTCGGCGAGCGCCGTCTCCTCATCGCCGCCGAAGTCGTCGCCGAAGCTCACCGCAAACCCCTTCCCCGCAAGCTTCGCCACCGCGTCGGCGTAGTCCAGGCGGGGGTAGGGCCGCGAGGCAGCCGGTTCCAGGCGCGAGGTATCGCGTTCCAGCCAGGCGAACTCCTGCTGGCACCGCTCCAGCACCCGCGCCACCAGCTCCGAGACGAACTCCTCCGCCAGGTCGCAGAGCTCATCGAAGCGCATCCACGCCACCTCGGGCTCGACCATCCAGAACTCGGTGAGGTGGCGGCGGGTCTTGGACTTTTCCGCCCGGAAGGTGGGGCCGAAGCAGTACACCTTGCCGTGGGCGGCCGCGGCCGGTTCCAGGTAGAGCTGCCCCGACTGGGAAAGGTAGGCCTTCTCGCCGAAGTACTCGGTTTCGAACAGCGTCGAGGTGCCCTCGCAGGCGGCCGGGGTGAGGATCGGCGAGTCGATGCAGACGTAATCCCGGCGGTAGAAGAAGTCGCGGATGGCGAAGATCAACTCGTTGCGAATCCGCATGATGGCGTGCTGGCGCCGGGAGCGCAGCCAGAGATGCCGGTGATTGAGGAGAAAATCGACGCCGTGCTCCTTGGGCGTGATGGGGTACTCGGGACAGAGCGAAACGATCCCCAGATCGGCGATCTCCAGCTCCACCCCGCCGGGGGAACGTTCGTCGCGCTTCACCGTCCCCTCCACCCACAGCGACGACTCCTGGGTCACGGCCTCCGCCTGCTCCCACACGCGATCCGCCACCTGCGGCCGAAACACCACCCCCTGCACGTACCCCGAGCCGTCACGCACGATCAAGAACCGCAACTTCCCGGAGGAACGCGAGTTATAAAGCCAACCGTGAATCCTCACGCGCTCCCCGACCAGGCCCGGCAAGTGACGAATCTCGGCCACACGCATACGCGACCCCTCCCCGGGGCGAGGGGGAATTCTACTGCAGTGCAGACCCGCTCCAGACCCGGTTGCCAGAGCTCGCCTGTGGTATGATCCGCACCGGCATCGACGATGGCCCGGAGTCGCCGATGAGAGTTCTTCGCGCCTTTTTCGTCTTCGGCCTACTGATTTCCCTCAAGGTCATCAGTCGGTTTTTCTATCGCCACGAGGTCACGTGGCTCACTCCCAGACCGCGTCGCTGGGGCGACGTCCGCCTGCTCGCTGGGCTGAACCACACCAGCCTCTACGAGCCCCTCTACGCCGGCTCCATTCCCATCGGGTTGCTGTGGAGCTTCGCCTGGCACGGCGTGCTGCCCATCGCTGACAAGACGGCCCAGCGGCCGATGGTGGGCCGCTTCTTCAAGATGTTGACCCAGGACGTGATCGACATCACCCGGCAGCGCGACGAGACCTGGCGGCGGCTGCTGGGGCTGATCAAACCCCGCTCGGTGGTGGTGATCTTTCCCGAGGGCCGCATGAAGCGGCGCAACGGCCTGGACAAGGACGGCAAGCCCATGACCGTGCGCGGTGGCATCGCCGACCTCCTGCGCGCCGTCCCGGCGGGGACCTTCCTCATCGCCTACTCGGGCGGGTTGCACCACGTTCAGGTACCCGGACAGCTCCTGCCCAAACCCTTCCGCACCCTGAGGCTGGCCCTGGAGGCAGTGGACGTTGCGACCTATCGCGACTCCCTCCTCGCCCAGCACGGCGAGGAGGGCTTTCGGGCCGCGGTCATCGCCGATCTGGAGCAGCGCCGCGATCGCTTCTGCCCCCGTGCCCCCGGCACCGATT
>JABRVY010000481.1:0-2353 GCA_039961755.1 Acidobacteriota bacterium
GTGCTGGGGGAGCTGGAGCGCCGGGAGGGGAGGGTGTGGCGACCGGTGTTTCGCTCCTTGAATCCCAGCTGGGCGGTGGTGGGCCTGCCGCCGGGGACCTACCGGGTGCGGGTGCCGGCGCGCCTCACCGAGGACGGCCACGTGCAGCGCCTGACCCGTCCGGCGGAGCGCACCTTCCGCGTGCAGGAGGGGATGATCACCGACGTGCGGGTGACCCTCTCCCACGTGCCGCCGGCGCTGGTGGCGGCCGGGGTGGTGACCGTGGTGGCAGCCGCGGTGTTGCTGGCCAAGTACCTGGACGAGCACGACCTGCCAAGACCCCCTCTGCCTCCCCCGGAGCTGGTCGAGCTGGCCTTCTACGTCTCCCTGGATCTGGCGCAGCTGGCTGCGTGGCAGGAGGTGCGGGACCGCCAGCCGCCCCTGGTCACCTCCCACTTTCCCGCCGCCCGGGCGGTGGTGGCGGCCCGGCGGCCACGGGTGTTGTTCGCCTTCTCCGAGCCCCTCGCCCCCCGTTCCCTGCGGGCCGACGCGGTGGCGGTGCTGGGGGAGAGTTCAGGGCTCATCCCGGGGGTGGTGAGCCTGGACCTCGAGCGCTGGTGGGTGACCTGGGTGCCGGCGGGGGATCTGCCTGCCGGAGACACCTTCCACGTCACCTTGAACGCCGAGGCGGTGCGCGACCTGGCCGGCAACGCCCCCGTGGAACCGACCTCCTTTTCCTTCCGCACCGCCCCCTGACGTGCCCGAGTTGACGGCGGTCAAGGCCGTGATGGCAGGCCCGGGGTAGAGTCGGACCATGGGGCGGCTGGAGCGGGAGCGCAAAACAGTGGCCGCCATGGTGCGGATCTACTGCCGGGCGCATCATGGCGGCCCGGCTCTCTGCCAGGAGTGCCAGGCGCTCCTGCACTACGCCGACTACCGCCTGGACCGCTGCCCCTTTGCCGCCGACAAGCCCACCTGTGTGGCCTGCCCCATCCACTGCTACCGTCCCGCCGAGCGGCAGCGCATGCGGGAGGTGATGCGCTTCGCCGGCCCCCGCATGCTCTGGCGCCACCCCTACCTGGCCATCCGCCACCTCCTGGACGAGCGCCGCGACCGCCGGCGGCTGGCCCGACGCGAAGAGGGACCAGAGGCGCCAGGGCAAACCCAGGAGACGGCCTCGTGACCTCCCGGGTGCCTGAAGGCTTCCCCCGGGCCTGGGGTCTTTACGTCGCGGCCGTGTCACGGTATGATAGTGCGGAAGGGGGGCGCGTGACGATGAAAGTGAAAGCCTCGACGTTCTGCATGGCGGTGGGCGTGGCGCTGGTGGTGGCGGTGGCCTTCGCCGGGGTGGCCAACAAGGCGCCCGAGTCGGTGGTTCTGGACAAGGCCCACAGCAAGCGGCCGTCGGTCACCTTCCCGCACAAGGTACACGCCGACACCATCGCCTGCGAGACCTGCCACCACACCAACAAGGGGTTGAAGGCCACCGACACGGTGGAGGTGCAGCCCTGCTCCGCCTGCCACCTGGATCCGGCCAAGCCGGAGATCCCCTCCATCCGGGAGATGAGCCTGACCAAGAACCCCTTCCACAAGCTTTGCATCGACTGCCACAAGAAGGAGGCCAAGGGCCCCACCAAGTGCAACGACTGCCACAAGCAGTGAGTTGCTCTTCGCGCCTGTGATACCGTCACCCGGCCGGAGTCCCAAGGCCGGCCGGGGTTCGTTTCTTGTGCCCCTCCCTCTCGCCGGATATACTCGAACCCATGATGACGCTGAGAGTTGTTGTCGCGACTGTGGTTCTTGTGGCCATGGGGTGCGGGGGTGGCAGTTCCCCTTCGGGCGATGACGCCGCCGCGGGGGCGGCAGCGGCGCTGGACGTGAACGCCGTGCTGGCGGCCGCCGACCGGGCCGACGGCAGCGAAGACAGGGTGGTGTACCGCTGCGCGGTGTGCGGGCTGGGGATGGACGGCTCCCCGGAGATCACCTCCACCTGGCAGGGCTACACCTTCCATCATTGTTCCCAGCACTGCCGCGAGCAGTTCGACCGCGACCCGGTGAAGGTGCTGGCCAGGCTGGAGGTAGCACCCCCTGGAGAGGCCGGGGCGAAGGCCTCATCGCACTGATCGAGCGGCGTTCCTAGCGCGCCCGCAGGATCACCAGGCCGCTGCGGTCCTCCAGGTGCACGGCTTCCTCTTCGATGGCCACCACCTTCGCCTGGCCAATCATGGTTCCCACCACCACCCGCTGACCGTTGATGCTGGCAAAGGGTGCCGACGGCTTGTAGACGATGTAGTCCAGTTGCACCTTGGTGTGCCCGAGTTCGGCGTTGAGCACGAAGGTGCGCACGGGCCGAGCCGTGGGTGCAAGCGTGGGC
>JABRVY010000482.1:0-1602 GCA_039961755.1 Acidobacteriota bacterium
GGTGTAGGCCGTCTGCCCCCCGCCCCGCTTGCTGACCACGATGGAGAAGCTGTTGCGCCCGTTGCCCTTGGCGGCCTTCTCGGCCTCCCGCAGCCGGCGCAGCACCGCCTGCAGGGGCGCCTCGTGGTGGGCCACCACCGCCCCCATGGAGGCGGTCATGCGGCCCCCCATGGCCCGCAGCAGGCTGCGACGCACTCGCACATAGCCACGATCGATATCCCCCAGCCTGGCCCCCAGCTGCCGGTAGAGCTCCCACACGCTGTCCTTCTCGCCGGTGGGCACGATTCCGGAAAAGGCGCAGCGCAGGGCGAACATGCAGGGGATGAGGTCGTCCACCGCCACCATGGCCAGGGCGTCGTCCCCCCCGGAGTAGATGAGTCGCCCCAAAAACAGCTCCTCCACCACCCAGCGGGCGGTCTCCAGGGCGAAGGCGCTCATGGCCCCGGAAAGGGCGGCCTGGTAGCCGGGGCTGGCCGGCCGCGGGGCATCCAGGAGCTTCCGGATCGGGTCGTCGCCCGCCGTGTGGCGACTGGAGATCCAACTTGCCAGCTCGGGGTGCCAGAGCTCCTGCAGCCTCAGCATGAGGTCTTCGTCGCCCGACAACCACTTCCCCGCCTGGTCCCCGTCCATGAGGATGAGCCCGTAGTAGGTCTCGGGGCGGTGGCCGAAGGCCTGCTTCCACATTCTCTCCAGTTCCTCGCGGGAGACGTTTGCCTTCGCCTCCCGGCCGGCTTCACTGTCCTCCTCGTCTGGTGGCTTGACCTGATCGAAGAGGTCGGGAATGACGCGGCAGACGGTTCTCACCTCGTCGGGCTGGCTCTCGATGTGCTCCACCAGCTTCTTGGGGAGAATGGTCCAGCCCTGACCGGAGGCCTTATTAGCAAGCTCCACGAGGTCCTTGAAACCCTCTTGCCTCTTCCGGAAGTCTTCGACGCGTTCCTTCGGTCGCGGCTGCAGCGGCAGCTGCGCCAGGTCCGGGGCCAGGGCCATGGTGTGGGTGGAGACGACGAAACGCGGGATGCTCGAGCGGGCCTCACCGCCTCCCTCCTGGCCCCTCTGGTCCTTGGGCCACGTCACCCACCCGCTGGCCATTTCCGCAAACCGCCGGGGCCAAAGCCGCTTGGTGGCGCACAGCGCACACAGGTGTTCATCCTTCTTGGCGAGGCTGCGGTGCTTGGCGGCGAGCTTGGTCCATAGGGTTTCGCCACGCCGTCCCTTGGGCAGCTCGAACCTCCTGCGCGGCCTCGCCTTGCGCTCCTCCTCTTCCGTCGGCTGATCGTCCCCCGGGCCGCGCAGCCACTCCCGCTCCCCGCAGACGGTGCAGCGGTACCCCTCCTGGCGGGTCTGGGCGAAGGCCCGGGTGGCCTTGCTGGCCGCCAGCACCCGCTCCGCCAGCTGCACAAGGGCCGGGTACACCGTGCCGGGGTTGGGGGAGTAGCGGAAGTACTCGGCCCCGGCCTCGGCGCCGGCGGCGCCGCGGCCACCATGGGGCAATGCGTTCAACGCCTTCCAAAAGTCCGTCTTGAAAAAGCCCGGCTCATCGCTCCCCCAGAAGACCTCGAGGGCGCGTTGCAGCTCGTCCACCGCCACCCCTTTTCCCCC
>JABRVY010000483.1:0-5739 GCA_039961755.1 Acidobacteriota bacterium
CCGCATCATAGGTATCCAAACATTGGGTTCCGCCTCGCCAGGTCCCTGTGATTCTCGCTTCTTTGGTCCTGTCATGTTTTTTCGCCCCGGCAAAGGTGCCAACCCGGGCACGGGCGGAGATGCCGACTCCCCTGCCGGTGCGAAAAAACATGACAGGACCAAAGAAGCGAGAATCACAGGGACCTGGCGAGGCGGAACCCAATGTTTGGATACCTATGATGCGGCGAGATGGCGCTGCGCATCGCGGAGCGGCAGTAACGCGCGAAGGCTTCATACGTACCGCCGCGAGCAACTCGGTAGGAGCTGGAACTTGGACCGGTCGGGTCGGTGACGGGTCCAGGTGGAAAGGTCCCGTGCCAGTCCGCAACCCATTCGGCCACGTTCCCGTGCACGTCATACAACCCATATGGATTAGGGGCTTTCTGTCCGACCGGCTTGGTGCCAAAGGGAGAGTTGTTGCCGCACCACCACAGGTACGGCTCGGCCTGCGGGAAACTGCCACACTCGATGTTCCAGTTCGGACTCGCCGAGATGTCGAACGAAAAAGGCCCCGTCGTCCCAGCCCGCACCGCCCGCTCCCACTCCGCCTCCGTCGGCAGCCGGAACTTCCCCGCCCCGGGCTGCCCCGTCGCCTGCAGATGCGCGTTCAGCCTGCCGATGAAACTCGTCGAGGTGCAACTAGACCCCGTCGCCCCACCACAAATGTCGTTCCACGACACCAGCTCCACCGGGCAGTCCAGGCCGCAGCTCGTGAAATGCGACGGGTTTGACCCCATGATCGCCACCCACTGCCGCTGCGTTACCTCGTACTTCCCCATGTAGTAGTCCTGCGTCAGCGTCACTTGGTGCTCCGGTCCCTCATCGGCAAGTCGGCCGCGCTCTGACGCCGGCGACCCCATCATGAACGTCCCCGCCGGAATCCGCACCAGCACCAGCGGCACGTTGCCCGGCAAGGTCACCGTGATTTCCTGGGGGGACGAGCCCGATGCTTCCACCTCCGCCCACGGCATCGTGGTGGGGTCGTTGGTGCTCTGGTCGATCACCGAGCCCGAGATGATCACCCCCGAACCCGAGAGCACCGTCACCCGAGCGTACCCCCTCGCCAGGTTGGTCTGCCCCGCCCGATTCTTGAACGGCTGCGTCTCCTGCCGGAAGCGCCCCGCGTCGACGCTGACCGTGAACTCCGTGAGCTTGCCCCCCGCGCCATCCACCAGCTCGACCTTGAGAGTGGCAGCACCGGTACCCATGTTGGTGAACGCCAGGTTGCTGCGGAACGCCGCATTCTCGATGAGATGGGGGACGATGGCGGTCTTCCCCGCCGACAGCCCCTGGGTCGGCGTGAAGGCCGCGTAGAATTGCCCGAAGGTACCGGTGGCGCTGGCGTTGTAGGTGCGCGAGGTGACCACCACCGGCCGATCCGCTCGCACCTCCAGGGCACCGTTGCCGCTGCCCCCGAGCTGGCCGACCACGTCCGCGAGAATCGACTGGGACAGAGGGGTCACGAATGCGGTCTGGGTCAGCGGCGCGCCTCCCCCCGCCGGGTGGAAGCGCACCTCGACGTTGGCGGTCGCCGCGTTGGGGTTGTTGATGCCCACGTCGGTGCGCCACTGGCTGCCCGCCAGCCCCGACGCCCGAGACGCCACCTGCACCCAGTAGGTGTGCTGGGTAGTCGCCCCGCAGCCGAGAATCTCGAAAGAGTCATAGAGCACAGTCCCCACGCCTTGACTGGTACTCCCCACTCTGACTTGATCGGGCCTGACGGTATTGGTGAAGGAGTAATCGCGATAACAAGTACTGTCGATGCAAACGTCGAATCGGCCGGTACCGACGTTTATCCACGCCTCGACCGAGTACCACGTGTTCGCTGCATAGTTTCCAAGCGTGTACCACGTATTTCCTGGACCTGCTAACAGCCTCAACAAACCGCCGTCGCCAAAATCAAGGCGAAAAAGCTGCTTCACTCCACCCTCGCCAGAGAGAGAAAAGACCAAAAAGTCACTGTTTACTTGAGCAGCCATGGCTCTCGCTCGAGCGTAGAAAAGCTGCGCATTCCCTGGATTCCATGACCGCCAAGCCTGTATCCAGTGCTCCGAAGCGGGCCCACCACCTTCCGAATCTTGAACGACCAGTACCCCGCTCTGAATCCGGGCGCTGCAGCCGTTACATCCCATACCGCCGTAGACCTTTTCCCATCCCTGACCAAGCTCAGTACTGTCTGGGCGATCAAAATCGTCGGCAAACAAAAACTGACCCGGGCACTGCGCGATCGCGCCCTGTCCGATGCTGATCAAAATCGTAGCGATGAACAGTTGTCGTTTGGCCGGTAAACGCGACATGATCACGACACACCTCCTTCTTGCCAACTAGATTCATCCCTTCGGGACGACCTTCCGAGTACCCCGCGGATCATGGCGACTCCACCTCGGTAGTAATCCTGCGTTAGCGTTACCTGGTGCTGTAGCTCGTCATAATCCCTCCCCCGCTTACTCTCGAGTGACCCCATCAGAAACGTCCCCGCCGGAATCCGCACCATCACCAAAGGCACGTTGCCGGGCAGGTACACGGTGATCTCCTGCCCGCCCCCACCCCCCAGGTCCACCGCCGTCACCGCCGCCCGCATGTTGGTGGAGTAGAACTCGGCCGGCATGGTGGCGGCCGCATTCCAGACGATGCGGCGGTTGCTGCCGTTGGTGATGCCCGCCCCCACGTGCCCCGACAGCGCCGAGGCCGCCGGCGTGATGGTGTAGCTCGCCCCACCGTCCTGGCTGAACTTCACGCTCACCGTGGCGCCCCCCGCCGGCGCTCCCGAGAGGTCGTACAGCACCTCCACGGTCCAGTCGGGGAGCTGTGTCGCCCGCACGTTGGACACCGTGGGGTCGGCCGCCCAACTGGCGCTGCCCAGCAGTAGCGCTGCCAGAATCAGAAGACTTACGCGACAGTTCCCTTCACGAGCTGGCATGACGAGCTCCTTGATCCGGAGAGTAAGAGAGTTGACGACCGCTTGGCCGTACCGATCGGCACGGTTCGCGAGGAACCGGCGTAATTGCCGAGCTGATGCAGGGCCCGGTTTCCGCCCACACCTGCGACGGCAACTCCCCATTGCCATCGGCCCTTGGTAGAGGGAGCACGTCCCGGGCACCAGAAACGAGGAGGATCGCACCAGCCCCGCGGGCATCGACTGTGTGCGCAAATGCTCACGCTTTTCAGGAACTTTGCAAGAGTCCTGCCACACATGGCCAAGACTGAGCCCAGCTCGAAAAAAGCATTAATGCCCATCAACACCAGACCCTTCGATCATCAGCGTCACCCCAGCTGCTCGACCTGCAATGCCAAGCCACTGCGCGAAATGCCAAAGAACTTGGCGCCTTTCGAGGAAATGACTCGGGGCAAGGTGGATGAGATCACAAACCAGCCTTGGCCCAATCCGTCGCCTCTTCCCTCCCCCGCCATGGTCACCACTGCGCCTCGCCTCTTGGAGCGCAGCGCACCGCACCGGTATGTCCCGGTACCACTGGAGGTTGGAGAACTCGCCGCAAGCTCCATTTCGCCAGCTCGACCCTGCCTCGAGGTTTCGTCGTCAAACACCACGGCCGCAGAGACAGCGAGCTGTCCTCAGAGCCTCCGCCGCCTGGACACGCGCTCACTCCTGCCGTCGCCGTACCAAACCTTCTTCAAGACGCGGCCGGACACGGTCACCGACACGGACACGGGCACGGTCACCGTCGCGGCTGGATAAGCCTCCACGTCAGCGCCCGCACGCGGTCGAACAGCTCCAGGGCCTGGCCAGCCTTGGCCGCGTCCACCGCCCCGGCTGCCAGCAGCACCCGCAGGTGGCTGTCCGCCTCCAGCGCTGACGCGTAGGCGATGCGCCAGTGGTGCAGGCGGTCCCGCCCTGCCCGTCCGGCCCCCTCGGCGAGGTTGGCGGGTACCGAGGAGGCGGAGCGGATGAGCTGATCGGCCAGCGACCTGAGCGGGGCTGGTAGCCCGAGCGCCAGGGCGACGGCGGTGCCGGCGGCCTCGAGGGCCAGCTCGTGGGCGGTGAGGGAACGGTTCCGGGTCGACGGGGGCGGCGTGGTCCGAGTGGTGTTCATGCTCATCCCCCAGCGCCCGGGGCGGGCGCTGTCAGAAGGGGCGCCGAAGGCGACCGGCCGAAGGGCGGCACCAGCCCTTGACAGCGCCCGCCCTCGGGCGCTACCCCCCCCGGCCGCGAGAACACCACGAGGCCACGCCGCCCGGGAGACACTGGCACGGCCACGGCCACGGCCACCGACACGGTCACGGTCACGGTCGCCGACACGGGTACCGTTCTAGCCGTGGCAAGCCGTGCCGACCGTGAGAGCGGGCCGGAGGCCCGCGCACCCAGGGACACCGACACGGGCACAGGCACGGGCACCGACACCGGCACGGGCACGGTGACGGACACCGACACGGACACGGAGACGGTCACCGGTCACGGTCACGGACACGGACACGGACCGGTGAGCCGGCCCGGAGCCGGATCCGGCGAGAATTGCGAAAAAAGCTATACCAGGTACCCTATTCGTCAGCGGCGGGTGGCGGCCGCCAGGGAGCGGGCTAAGGCGCCCACCTCGTCGGCGAGTTCGGGGCAGTCGCCCAGCTCGGCGATGCGGTCGACGATGGCCGAACCCACCACCACCCCGTCGGCCAGGCGGGCCGCCCGCTGCACCTGCTCGGGGGTGCCGATGCCGAACCCCACCGCCACCCTGGGACGGACGAGCTTGCGCACCAGCTTCACCTGCTGGGCGAGGGCCTCCTCCAGCTCGGAGCGGGCGCCGGTGACCCCGGTGCGCGCCACCACGTACACGAACCCCGAGGCCAGCTTCGCGATCGCCTTGATGCGCTCGCGGGTGGAGGTGGGGGCCACCAGCAGGATGAGGTCCAGCCCCACCCGCTGCAGGGCCTCCGCCGCCGGCCGCGCCTCCTCCACCGGCACATCGGTGAAGAGCACCCCGTCCACCCCGGCCGCCGCGGCGTCCACGGCAAAGCGCGGCAGGGTGTAGGCGTGCACCGGGTTGTAGTAGGTGAACAGCACCACCGGCAGTTCCGAGCGAAAACGCAGCCGCCGCACCAGCGCCAGCACGTCGGCCAGGGAGGTGCCGCGGGCCAGGGCGCGTTCGGCGGCCCGCTGGTTGGTGGGACCGTCGGCAATGGGGTCCGAAAACGGCACCCCCAGCTCCAGGATGTCCGCCCCCGCCCGCTCCAGGGCGAAGGCCAGCTCCAGGGTGCGCTCCAGGGAGGGGTCGCCGGCGGTGATGTAGGGGATGAAGGCGGCGCGCTTGCCCCGGGCGGCGCGGG
Organism: Acidobacteriota bacterium; assembly: GCA_039961755.1. Lineage (GTDB taxonomy): Bacteria > Acidobacteriota > Thermoanaerobaculia > Thermoanaerobaculales > Thermoanaerobaculaceae > CALEVZ01. The sequence continues at coordinate 5,317 of JABRVY010000483.1, forward strand.
TGAAGGCGGCGGCAATGCGGCTGCTCATAGCTTTACCCCCTCGAGCTGGGCGACCTCGGCCACGTCCTTGTCGCCGCGGCCGGAGAGGCTCACCAGGATCGCCTGCTCCCGCCGCAGGCGCCCGGCCACATGGCTGACGTAGGCGAGGGCGTGGGCGGTCTCCAGGGCCGGTACGATCCCCTCCAGCTCCGCCAGCAGGTGGAACGCCTCCACCGCCTCGGCGTCGGGGACCCGCACGTAGCTGGCCCGCCGGGAGTCGTGCCAGAAGGCGTGCTCGGGCCCCACCGCCGGGTAGTCGAGCCCCGCCGACACCGAGTGCGTGGCCGCCACCTGCCCGTGCTGGTCCTGCAGCACGTAGGTGCGGGTGCCGTGCAGCACTCCGGGAGCCCCCCCGGCAAAGCGGGCGGCGTGTTCCCCCAGCGC
>JABRVY010000484.1:0-3176 GCA_039961755.1 Acidobacteriota bacterium
CCTCCGGCCGCTCCGACCCATCCACCTCCAGCATCAGGAGCTTGCCCACCCGCACCCGGGTGATCTCGCCGTACCCCAGCCCGGCCAGCACCCGGCGAATCGCTTCACCCTGGGGATCCAGCACATCCTCCTTGAGCTTGACCCTGACCTCCACCTGCCCCATGGCCGCCTCCCCTGCGCCGAGAGTCTAGCGTATCGCTGGACCGAAAGCGGGTCGCACGCGCCGGCACCTGGCGCCCTCCCCCGGGGTCACGGGCACGGACACGGTCACGGGCACGGACACGGGCACGGGTACCGGGCCGGGCGTGGCAAACCGTGCCGACCGTGAGGGCGGGCCGGAGGCCCGCGCACCCAGGGACACCGGCACGGGCACGGACACGGTGCGCCCCGTCCCTTCAGCTCGATTCGATGACGAGCGGCTGGTCCTGGCTGGCCACTTCCAGACGCACGGCGCTGCCGGCGAGGGGGCGGGCCAGCTCCCGCCGCACCAGCTCGGGCAGGTTGTTCTGCCGAGAAAGGTGCATCCCCACCACGGTGTGCAGCGCCGGGTGGGCAAGGCGGTCGAGGAGCGCCTGCGCCTGTTCGTTGGACAGGTGCCCGGTGCGCGAGGCGATGCGCTGTTTCAGCGCCCAGGGGTAGGGGCCGTCCCGCAGCATGTCGCGGTCGTGGTTGGCCTCCAGCAGCAGCACGTGGCAGCCGGTCAGGCGCTCCACCACCAGCTCGGTGGCGACCCCGGCGTCGGTCAGCAGGCCCACCCGGGTGCCGGCGTGCTCCACCACGAACCCCACCGGCTCCCGGGCATCGTGGGAGACGGAGAACGGCAGCACCCTCAGGCAGCCCAGCGTCAACTCCCGCCCCGCCTGCAGCATCTGCGCCAGGGGGAGGTCACCGTTGCAGGCGGCTGCCGTGCCGGCGGTGGCGGCCAGCGGCAGCGGATGCCGCTTGAGGAAGACCTCGAGGCCCTGCAGGTGATCGGTGTGCTCGTGGGTCAGCAGGATGGCACTCAGGCGGTCGGGCTCGAAGCCCGCGGCCCGCATGCGACGCTCGATTTGCCGGCAGGAAACGCCACAGTCGATGAGGATCGAGACACCGCCCGCCTCCACCACCAGCGCGTTGCCCGCCGAGCCGGAGGCCAGCACCGCCAGGCGCACCCTACCTCCCGGTGGAACCGAACCCGCCCTCGCCGCGCTCGCTGGCGGGCAACGTCGATGCCACCACGAACTCGGCGCGGACCACGGGGGCGAGGACGAGCTGGGCGATGCGCTCGCCGCGACGCACGGTGAACGGCCGCTCCCCCAGGTTGACCAGCAGGACCAGCACTTCCCCCCGGTAGTCGCTGTCGATGGTGCCCGGCGGATTGACCAGGGTGACCCCGTGCTCGCGGGCCAGGCCGGAGCGGGGGCGGACCTGCAGCTCGTACCCCGGCGGCACCGCCAGCTTCAGACCGGTCGGCACCGCCGCCCGCATTCCCGGCGCCAGCTCCACGTCCGCCGCCGCCACCACATCGGCCCCCGCCGCCCCGGCCGTCGCGTAGCGGGGCAAAGGCAGTCCCTCGCCGTGGGGAAGTACCTCGACCGCCACATCAACCCCACCGCTCACGCCACCCTCCGGGTCACCGCGGCCGGCAGCAGGAGCCCCCGCGGCGGGCCGCACACCGCCCCGGCCAGGAGCTCCAGGCGCACCAGCCGTCGCGCCAGCTCCCGCACCCGCTCGGGGGTGACGGCATCCAGCTCCCGCCTCAGCTGCGCCGCATCGAAGCGGCGCCCGCGCGCCAGCATTTCCGCGGCGTGAGCCTCCATCAGCGCGTCCGGCCCCTCGGTGCCGAGCACGATGGCCGAGGCGATCGACTCCCTGGCGAGGGCCACCTCGCGGTCGGCGATGCGCCCCTCGCCCACCTCTTCCAGCACCTTCAGTACCGCCGCCCAGGCCGCCGCCACCTGCCGCACGGGAGCCGAGAACACCACCTCCAGCACTCCGGCGAGGCTGGTGGCGTCCACGGCGCTCTCCACCTCGTACACCAGACCGCGGCGGTCGCGCAGCTCCCGGAACAGGCGCGAGGCGTTGCCGGCCCCCAGCAGCTGGTGCAGGACGGCGAGCACCAGTCCATCGGGGTGCCCGGCGGGCAGGCCGGGCAGCACCAGGTTCACGTAGACCTGCTCGAGTCCTTCCCGCTCCTCCACCATCACGCCGGGGTGCCAGACCGGCGGCGCCAGGGCTGGCTCGGGCGACGACGGCGACGGCGCCGGCAATCGGCGGGCGATCGCCGCTTCGCTCAGCGGACCGGCGGCGACCACCAACAGGCGGGAAGTGGTGAAACGCTGCCGATGGTAGGTCCTCAGACTCTCCACCCCGAGGCGCTCGACGATGCCACGTTCGCCCAGCACCGGGCGAGCCAGCGGGTGGCCGTCCCACGCCGCCAGCAGGGCGCGCTCGGCGGCGCTCTCCGCCGGGGAGTCCTGCACCAGGTCGAACTCCGCCGCGACAATGCCGCGCTCCAGCCGCACATCGGCGGCGGTGAACCGGGGGGCGAAGAGGGCCTCGACGATGAGGTCCAGAGCCTCGGAAAACCGCACGGCCGGGACATGGGCGGTGATGGCGCAGGACTCCCGGGTGGTGTAGACGTCCACCCCGCCCCCCAGGGCATCGATCAGTTCAGCGATCTCGGCGGTAGCGCGGCGCGCGGTGCGGCGCAGCAGGAGGTGCTCGATGAGGTGGGTGATCCCGGCGAGGTGCGCCGGCTCGTGAGCCGAGCCCGAGCGCACGAACGCTCCCACCGCCGCCGTGGTCGCGTGCGGCAGGGGCTCCACCACGATGACCGGGCCGCCCACCATGAACGGCGGATTCTACCCCGAACATGTCCGTGTCCGTGTCGGTGTCCGTGACCGTGTCCGTGCCCGTGACCGTGTCCGTGTCGGTGTCCCTGGGTGCGCGGGCCTCCGGCCCGCCCTCACGGTCGGCACGGCTTGCCACGCCGGGCCCGGTGCCCGTTCCCGTGCTCGTGTCGGTGTCCGTGTCCGTGACCGTGACCGTGTCAGTGTCCCCTGGGCGGCGTGGCCTCGTGGTGTTCTTGCCGGGAGGTAGCGCCCGGGGGCGGTCGCTGTCAAGGGCGAGCCGCCCTCCGGGCGGTTGCTGGCGCAACCCTTGACATCTCCCGCCCCGGGCGCTTGGCGGGTGGT
>JABRVY010000485.1:0-5762 GCA_039961755.1 Acidobacteriota bacterium
GCGCACCCTCCAGCCGCCCGTAGGCCACCCCCACGCCCACCGACGGCAGCAGCACGCCGCCGTCCAGCACCCCCCAGGCCGCCTCGGCGCCCCAGAAGGTGTAGCCGAACACCGTCCCCACCTGGGCTCCCACGTCCAGACTCAGGGGCAACCCCTTGCGCGCCAGCACCCGGGGGGCGATGAGCACCCCTCCCATCACCCTGTCCTTCATGGCCGCATTCCACCAGCTCTCCCGGGTGGCCACCTGGGGTCCTCCGGCAGCCACCACCAGATGAAAGCCGGTGACCCCCAGCGCCGCCGCTTCCCCCAGCTGGGGAAAGGCGACCGCATCCGCCACCACCGCCGTCAGCTGTCTGAGCTCGGCCGGGGAAAAGCCGGGGCCCACAACCAGGTCCCCCGCCCACGTCGCTGTGGCGGATATCCACAACAGCGCCGAGGTCACGCTGCGTCTCATGGTGCGCCAGTCTACCAGAGCGTCTGCAGGAGCTCACTGGAAACCAGCCAGCCGCGCCGAGAAAGCCGCAGGCGACCGCTGCCCAGGCGCGCCAGCCCCAGGGTGAGAAAGTCATCCAGCCGGCGGGCGAAGGCGGGGAGGCGGCGGGCAACCGCCTGGGCAGTTGCCCACTCCACGCCCTCGGCCAGGCGCAGGGCCAGCATGACCCGCTCGCGCTCCAGCTCATCCTCGGACAGCACCCGGCGCCAGGCCAGCGGCCGCTCTCCCCGGCCTACGGCGCGCAGGTACGCGGCCGGACTCTCCAGATTCGCCCACCTGGCGCGGCCGCTGTGGCCGTGGGCGGCCACCCCCGCCGCCAGCAGCGGTCGCTGCCGCCAGGTGCGCAGGTTGTGACGCGCCTGAAACCCCGGGCGGGCGAAGTTGGACACCTCGTAGTGGCGGAAGCCGGCCCGGGTGAGGACCCGCGCTGCCGCCAGATAGGCCTGTGCCGCCTCGTCCTCACCCGGAAAGAGCTCCGGCCGCTGGCGGGCGAGATCACCGAGCCGGTGTGGCTTGTCCACCTCCAGGAGATACACCGAGACGTGCTGCGGACCAAGCGCCACCACCTCCCGCACCCCCTCTTCGACTGCCTCGAGGGACAACAGGGGGAGGGCGAGCATGAGGTCGACGGAAACCGAAAAACCCGCAGCGAGAGCGCTGCCAACCGCGACCCGGGCGCGCTCGGCATCGTGGCGGCGCTCCAGCAGGCGCAGCACGCGGTCATCCAGCGCCTGCACCCCCAGCGACAGGCGGGTGACGCCGAGCCCTCGCCAGGCGGCCAGGGCGCCGGGGGTCACGTCCTCGGGGTTGGCTTCCAGGGTCACCTCGGCCCCCGGTTCAAGGGTGAACGCGCTCCTTATGGCAGCAAAGAGTTGCCCAAGAAGCTGTGGGGCGACGAGGGAGGGCGTGCCACCCCCCAGGTAGAGGGTGGCCAGCACCCGGCGCCGACGGTGGCGGCGGATATCGGCAGTGGTGGCCTCCACCACCGCCGGCGCCAGGGCGAGATCGGTGGTGCTGACGAAGGCGCAGTAGGAACAACGATGCAGACAGAAGGGCAGATGAACGTACAGACCGCAGCGCCGGCTAGGCGGCAAGCCACCGCTCCCGGATGCCGTCGAAGGGCTCCCCGCCGCCCTGCCACAGGCTGCGGGCGAAGGCTTCCACCCAGGGGTCGAAGCCGGGCACGATGCGCAGGTTATCCTCGGCAGCCAGGATCAGCGGATCCTTGCCGGCTGCCTGCAGCGCCCGGGCGGCGCGCCGGAGCTGCCACCCCGCCGAGCTGGAGCCGTCGAGGAGATCCAGGCGTCTGGCCCACAGCAGCAGCTGGCTCAGCACCCGCCCCGCCCGTTGCGGGCAGGTGGCGGTGGCGGGCGCCGGGATGAACTCCTCCACCCCCGCCCTGGCGCACAGTCGACTGGCTTCCCGCTCCATCACCTCGGTCAGGCTCCCGTGGTCGCAGTGGAAGAGGAGATTCTCCAGCTCGCCGTCACCGTCCTCGCCTGCGAGGCTCTCGTAGAGGCGGTGGCAATCGGCGGGCGGCAGCGCCACGGGAATCGCCGCCACGAAGCGGGCCCCTGCCTCGATCCCCTCTGCCACGCTGCGGCCCACCTCTTCGAGGGCCCGCGGCACCGGGGCCAGCGCCAGCAGCACCCCGGCCTCCATCCCGCGTTCGAGGAAGGGCTCCAGCGCCGTGACGGGCGAGCTGCCCCAGGCCGGGGGCAGCAGCGGCGCCACGATCACCACCTGCCCGGCCAGCCGGGGCTCCGGGAGAGCATCCGGCGCCTCGTCGCCGTCCCAGACCACCAGCAACCCGTTGCCAGCCTCGAGGAAACGCGCCAGCCACTGCTGCTCTCCGGCCAGCGCCGCGGCGTGGACCAGCGCCCGCACCGGCCTGGCCGGCAAGGACCCGCCGGGCCGCACCGGCGGGGCAGGGGAGGCACTCCAGCGCAGCCGCATCTCCACGGGATCCAGGACGACAGCACCGGCTCGGGAGGGTGGACCGCCGACGCGATGGGTCACGGGCAGGAGGTCTGGAAAGGCCGGCTCAACCCTCCGCACCGAGCCACTCCCTCCACACTGCGGCGACGTCTCCGTCACCGCGGCCCAGCGCCCGCCGCACGTACTTTGCCAGGACGTCCGTCTCCAGGTTCACCCGGTCGCCGACGCGCCGGTCTCCGAGGGTCGTGGAAGAGAGCGTGGTGGGGATGAGAGCCACCTCGAACCACCCGCCGTGCACTCCGGCCACCGTCAACGAGACGCCGTCCACCGCCACCGAGCCCTTCTCCGCCACCTCCTGGGCCAGTGACCCGGGCAACTCCACCCGCATCACCTGAAAGCCACCTTCCCGCCGCAGCTCGAGGATGCGGGCGGTGGCGTCCACGTGACCCAGGACGAGGTGTCCCCCCAGTCTGTCGCCCAGGCGAAGGGCCCTCTCCAGATTCACCTTCGCCCGGACTGACAGGCTCCCCAGGGTGGTGCGGCGCAGGGTCTCGGCGGACAGATCGGCGATGAACCCTCCGTCAACCGGGGTGGCGACGGTGAGGCAGGCGCCGTTGACCGCGATGCTCTCCCCGTCGGCCAGGGCTTCCCCGGGGAAGGTGCAGCGGATGTGCAGAGTCGCCCCCCCCGCCGCGCGTTGCAGCCGGGCGACCTCCCCGAGGGCCGCAATCATGCCGCTAAACACGCACCACCTCGCCCACCAGCACGACGTCGCCCTCCAGCCGCCGCACCTCGACGAACTCCAGCCGCACAGCCTCCTGCGGCGACGCGAAGCCGATCCCCCCGACGGCCGGAACCGCCTCCTTCCCTCCCATCACCATGGGTGCCAGGAAGGCGTGGACCCGTTGCGCCAGCCCCTCCTTGAGGAACGACCAGTGCGTTTCCCCTCCGCCCTCCACCAGCACCGAGCTCACCCCGCGCCCGGCAAGCCACTTCATCACCTGGCGGAGATCGCACCGGCCGCGGTCGTCGCTGCCCACCTCCACCACCCGCGCGCCGCTTTCCTCCAGGGCGCGGCGACGGGCGGGCGCGGCGCGTTCGGTGCAGAAGAGCACCACGTCCGCTGGCCGGTGGCGCAGCAGGGTGCACTCCGGCGGGGTGCGCAGCTCCGAGTCCAGTACCACCCTCCGCAGCTGGGGATCGGGGTTGAGCCCCAGGTGGCGCAGCAGACGGGGGTCGTCGGCCAGCACCGTTCGAACGCCCACCAGCAGGGCGTCGTGCTCCTCTCGCAGGGCGTACCCCTCGCGCCGGGAGGATTCAGAGGTGATCCAGCGGGAACGCCCCCCGCGGGCCGCCAGCTTGCCGTCCAGGGTCACCGCCATCTTCAGGGTGACGTAGGGAAGACCGGTCTCCATGAAGTGGAAGAACCTGCGATTCAGCGCCTGGCAGGCGGCGGTCTCGACCCCCTCGATGACCTCCAGCCCGGCCCGGCGCAGCGCCTCCACGCCGCGCCCGCACACCGCCGGGTTGGGATCCCGGCTGCCGATGACCACGCGCCGGATCGCCGCGGCGAGGATGGCATCCACGCAGGGGGGAGTGCGCCCGTGGTGTACGCACGGCTCCAGGGTGACCACCAGTGTGCCGCCCAGGGCCCGCTCGCCTGCCGCTGCCAGCGCTGCCACCTCGGCGTGGGGACCGCCGCAGCGCAGGTGGGCCCCCTCGCCCGCCACCTTGCCCTCGGCGTCCAGCACCACCGCCCCCACCATCGGGTTGGGACTGGCCCCGTAGCGCCCCCGCTCCGCCAGGGAGAGCGCCCGAGTCATCAGGGCCTCCCAGCTCACCTCGACTCTCCCTGCAGCGGCTCCAGCAACGCCTCGACGAAGGCGTCGGCGGAGAACGGCAGCAGATCCTCGACGCTCTCCCCTACCCCGACCCACCGCACCGGGACGCCCAGCTCCTTGGCCACCGCCAGCACCACCCCACCCTTGGCCGTCCCGTCCAGCTTGGTCAGCACCACGCCGGTCACGCCGGCGTGCTCGCGAAACTCGCGGGCCTGGGCGAGACCGTTGGAGCCGGTGGTGGCGTCCAGCACCAGCAGCACCTCGTGGGGCGCCCCGGCCACTGCCCGGCCGCACACCCTGCGCACCTTTTCCAGCTCGGCCATGAGGTTGTGCTTGGTGTGCAGTCGCCCGGCGGTGTCCACGATCACCTCGTCGAGCTTGCGAGACCTGGCGGCGTTGAGGGCATCGAACACCACCGCAGCGGGATCGGCACCCTGCCGGTGGGCCACCACCTCCAGGCCGAGACGCTGTCCCCAGCTCTGCAGCTGCTCCACTGCGGCGGCGCGGAAGGTGTCGGCGGCCACCATGACGACGCTGCGCCCCGCCTCCCGGGCGGCGGCCGCCAGTTTGGCCACCGTGGTGGTCTTGCCCGTGCCGTTGACGCCCACCACGAGAACCACATGGGGCACCCCGCGCAGCGGCGGCGCACCGTCCTCCGACAGCAGACGGCGCAGGCGCGCCTTCAGCCACGCCAGCTCTCCACCGACCTCGGCCACCTCGGAACGGGACGCCCGCGCAAAGTCACGAACGATGCCCTCGGCCGTCTCAACGCCCACGTCGGCCACCAGCAGCGCTTCCTCCAGCGCCTCGGCCCGCACCCTCCCACCTTCGCCGATCAGCTTGTCGCCGAACAGGGCCCGGGTGGCTCCCAGCCCCTTCCGCAGGCGTTCCCACAGCTCCACGCATCACCCCCCTGGCCGGGATGCCGACGTCAGACGATTTCTCGGTTCAGCGCGGCGACCGTGCGCTGCATCGGGCCGCGAAGGGATGAGATCGGGGCGCCGGCATCCAGCACCAGCACCAGATAATACCCGTCCTTCAAGGCGGTGGTCACCACCTGCAACCCCGAACCGGCCACCACCAGACGCTCCAGCTCGCCGGCTCCCACCACCGAGGCCAGTTGGCTGGCTCGACGCAGGAAGATGCCGTGGTAGGCCCCCTCGAGCTTCAGCTCATAGAGACCGCCGTCCCGGCTGACATGCTCGATGGCCTCGCCCTCGGGGTCGACGAAGATGGCACCCCGCAGCCCGGGTACGTCCGCCATCAGATTGGTCAGGAGGTAGTGAAACGGCACGTCAGCTCCCCATCTTCAGTCGTGCGCGCGCCTGCTCCGCCTCGCCCGAAGCGGGGGCGAGCAGGATGATCTTTTCGAAGTAGCTCCTGGCCTCGGCGCCGCGGCCGCGGCGATCCAAGAACGCAGCCAGGGCGAGGAGTACATCTGCCCTCTCGGGAGCTCGCGACACGCCGTCCCGCAGCGCTGACTCCGCCAG